>JAFYVO010000078.1 GCA_017549085.1 Thermoguttaceae bacterium | reverse complement strand
TTGATGACGACTTTCGCGCCGCGGTCGACGAAACGTTTCATTCCGCCGAGAACTTCGATCCCTTTTTCAAACATCGGGCCCGGTTCGCCCCCCATCAACGCGACAAGGTCGACGTCGGCGCCGGCGGCGTTTTTCCCTTGTTGAGCGAGAACCGAGAAGGGGGCGGCGGAGCTAAAGGTGGTCGTCATACCGGCGAGCGCGACCGCTTTCAAGAAATCTTTGCGAGTCATTTCCATCGTAAGAGCCTTTCAATGTTTGATAATTGAATCGAAAATTAAGCCGCGCAACCGCAATGGGAACGCCGCGCAATTTTATTTTAGCTCGATAAACGAAGTTGTAAAGAAGGGGGAGGGCTTGCGGAGGGGCGCAACCGGCGATATTTTCGTAAAAACGTTAAAATAAAGCGTTGGGCGGGAAGAAAACGGCGAAATAACGCGAGCGCAAGGGAATAAAAAACGGTCTCCGCGTCGAAAAAGGACGCGGAGACCGGCGGAAAGCGCGAACGTTTGACCTTGCGGCGACGGTCGCGCTTGTCAAGTTTAACGGTTAAAACGCTTTTGACGGCGCTTTAAAGGGCGGCGAAACTCAGCCGAGGAGCGCTTTCAACGCGTCGACTTTGTCCGTCTTTTCCCAAGTGAAATCGTCGTCGTTGCGACCGAAGTGGCCGCCGAACGCCGTCTTTTCGTAAATCGGGCGACGGAGTTGGAGCGTGTCGATAATGCCGCGCGGGGTGAGCGGGAAGACTTCGCGCACCGCTTCGGCGAGTTTCTTTTCGCAAACTTTGCCGGTTCCGGCCAAGTCGATCAGGACGCTGACCGGGTCCGAAACGCCGATGGCGTAAGCGAGTTGAACTTCGCACGAGTCGGCCAAACCTGCCGCGACGATGTTTTTCGCGACGTAGCGAGCCATATACGCGGCGCTGCGGTCGACCTTGGTCGGGTCTTTGCCGGAGAACGCGCCGCCGCCGTGGCGAGCCCAGCCGCCGTAGGTGTCGACGATGATTTTGCGCCCGGTCAGACCGCAGTCGCCGTGCGGGCCGCCGACGACGAATTTGCCGGTCGGGTTGACGTAATATTTCGTATTTTCGTCGAGGAGTTCGGCCGGAATGCACGGGTTGATCGTGTTCGGGATAATCCATTCGCGAATGCCGGCTTGGTCGATCGACGGGTCGTGTTGCGTCGAAACGACGACGGCGTCGATACGGACCGGTTTGTCGCCGTCGTATTCGACGGTAACTTGGCTTTTCGTGTCCGGACGAAGCCAGTCGACTTCCTTCGCGAAACGTTGGTCGGCCAAGCGATTCGTGATGCGGTGCGCCAACGCGATCGGGAGCGGCATCAGTTCCGGCGTTTGGTTGCAAGCGTAACCGAACATAAGGCCTTGGTCGCCGGCGCCGACGTCTTTCGAGTCGGACGCGTCGACGCCTTGCGCGATGTCCGGGCTTTGACGGTCGAGCGCGATCATGACGGCGCAGGTTTTCGCGTTAATGCCGTATTCGTCGTCGGTGTAGCCGACGCGTTCGATGGCGCCGCGGACGATTTGTTGATAGTCGAGTTGCGCTTTCGTCGTGATTTCGCCCGCGACGACGGCCAAACCGGTCGTCGTCATCGTTTCGCAAGCGACGCGGCTCATCGGGTCTTGCGCCAAGCAGGCGTCGAGAACGCTGTCCGAAACGCGGTCGGCGAGTTTGTCCGGGTGGCCCATGCCGACGGCTTCGCTGGTGAAATATCGTTTCGCCATTGGATTTTCGTCTCCTTAACGTCGTTTCGTCGCGCGAATTGACAGAGTCGGCGACGAGGTGCGGCGCGTTGGTCAGGGATATTGAAATGCGGTTGTTGATAGCGTTTTTTAAAAAGCGCGGTTCAAACGTCGGCGGGCGTTTACGCGTCGCGTCGACGCTTTTTTCGCTATTCTCTATGATACTCTCGACGCGTGTAAAAAGCAAGGGGGCCCCTAGAATTTTTGCGTCATTCCTTGGTTCTTTTCGTAAATTTTTTCCGTCGGCGCGCGTTGAGCGGCGCTTAGCGTATTAAGGACGAGGGCGTTCCTTTACGCTCCTTGTCGAGCGGAGCGCGGCGAAGGCGGGGGAATCGCGGTTTTTCGAGTGAAAAACGAAAAAAAAAGGGCGCGGGCCCTAGCAAAATCGGGCGTCCGGCGCTATACTTATATAGACAAGATTATAACGTCGACTTGGGATTCCGAGCGGCGGTTTCAACTTGCGTTTTGACGTCGCGTTCTTTTCGGCGACGACTGGCGCGAACGACGTTGAACGGTTGGAAGGATTCGATTATGCCATTATTAATTTTGCGTTGCGTTTTTATTTTGGTAACGAGCGGGGTCGGCGTCGCGATTGTTCGCGGCGGCGCGACCGGTTCGAGCGCCGCCGGCTTGGCGACCTTTTTCCTGATGTTGCTTTCGGCGCTCGGCGTCGTCGCGCTCGATATGGCGTTCCCGAAGAAAAGAATCGAATGGATTTCCGCCGTTTATTTCGGGTTGCTCGTCGGTTTGTTGACGACGTACCTGATGGGCTTGGCGTTGGAACCGTTCTTCGCGGACGTCGCCGGCGACGCGTCGGGTTCGGGGGACGATTTGCGGCGCAACGTTACGTCGGCGCTCCTCATCACCTTCTGTTATTGCGGCGTCAGTTTTCTTTTGCAAACGAGAAACGATTTTCGGTTCATTATTCCTTACGTCGAGTTCCAACGCAACGTGAAGGGGATTAAGCCGTTGATTCTCGACACGAGCGTCGTTATCGACGGTCGCATCGCCGACGTGATGGAAACGAAGATTGTCGACAGTCCGCTTTTGATGCCGCGTTTCGCGATCGTCGAACTGCAACACATCGCCGACAGCGCCGACCGGAGCCGCCGAACGCGCGGACGTCGCGGGCTCGACATTTTGAGCCGCCTCCAAAATATGCCCGGCGTCGACCTGCAAATCGACGACAGCGAACTGCCGGAATACGCGAACCAGCCGGTCGACTTGAAACTTGTCGCGCTGGCCAAGCATCTCGAAGGAAAGCTCGTTACCAACGATTATAATTTGAATAAAGTAGCGAAATTGCAAGGCGTAACGGTTATTAACCTGAACGACTTGGCGAATTCGCTGAAACCGGTTTTCCTCCCGGGCGAGCGGTTCGAGGTCGACGTCGTGAAGACCGGCGAAGAAG
>JAFYVO010000077.1 GCA_017549085.1 Thermoguttaceae bacterium | reverse complement strand
GTTCGTTCCCGTTCGTCGGCGACGCAACTTCCGCTCCAACTCCCGCCGAAACGCGACTTACCGCAACGCTTCAACGCATCGCCAACGGCAAAATCGACGGTCGCCCGCTCCGCGTCTTAATCGTCGACGGCGGCGATTCCGGCCCGGTCTTCCCGCGCGCCCCCCAACTTCAAAACGCCGCCGACCGTTCGAGCGACGCCGCGTTTTATATCGCCGCCGCTCTGAACCCCTATTTCAACGCAACGCAACCCTCCGCTGCGCAAGACTTTCCGCAAATCGAACTCGTTTCGTCCGCCGAATTCGCGCTAACGCCGACGAACGCGCTCCTCCCCTTCGACGCGATTTGTTGGGTCGACCTTTCCGCTCCCACCGACGCGGAACTCGAAAAAACGGAGCGTTTCCTCGCCGCCGCGTCCCCCGATTCCCCCCGAGCGCTCCTCGTTTTCGCCGGGCCGCGAACCGACGTTAAACGTTGGAACGCCGTTTGGCGCCGTTGGAATCTCGACGCGCAAACGCTCCCCGTCGCTTTCGAGCCGTCAACCGGCGCTCTCGCCGCTTCCACCGACGCCGACGCTCGCGCCGCTCTTCTAACCGTTGAGAATACAAGCGTTAAAGAACGCGCCTTCGCCGACGCTTTTCCCGGTTTCGAGCGTTCCGGCGTCGACGCGCTCCCCGTTTGGCGTTCCTTCCCGCTCGTCGGTTCCGACGCCGTTCCGATCCTTCGCGACACAGCGTCGTCCGCCCCAACGCTAACTCGTTTATCCGCGCCGAATAACGGCGTCGTCCTTTGGTGCGCGACCGTCCCGGACGCGTCGGTAAGCGCCTTAGCGTTCGCCCCTTCTTTCGTTCCGTTTGTCGAACAAACGTTCGGCTTCGCGCTCCAAGAATCGCTCGCAACTCATTTCGACGCAACCACTTACAACGCGTCTTCTTTCAACGAAACGTCCCCAAACGTCGCCGCGACGCAAAAAAACGCCGACGCGACGCTCGATAAACCAAGCGCGCGTCGGCGTTTAAGTCTCGTTCTTTGGGGGCTTTTCGCCGCTTTGCTCGCGTTCGAATCTTGGCGTTCCGCGTCCTTCCCGCCGCTTGTTCGCGCCGACGCAACCCGTTGTCGCGACGTCGTTTAAGACGCTCTTTCGATCGTCAGCGAACCGTTTTCTCCCATTGCTTTTCGAGTCGCACCGCCGAAATTTTCATCGCCGTTCCCAACTTTTGCGCGAAAAGCGAAACGCGATATTCTTCGAGCGCCCAGCGGAACGTTTCGAGTTCCGGGTCGAAAATCCCAGCGTTTTCGTTCCGTTCAAGCGCTTCGCAATACCTTTCCCAATAAGCGTTTAGCTCTTGCGCGAACGCGGCGTCGGTCGCGGCGCCGCCGTTTTGCCATTTCTCGAAACGCGCTGAAATCGCCTTGAAGTAACGCGGAAATTCCTTCAACCAGTTCCAAGGCGTCGTCAAATAAAAACGCGGTTCCGTCAAGCGCGCCAAATGCTTCGCCGCGTCGACCGCGACCGCGTTGGCCGCCCCGCCGCGCCTTTTCTCAATCGCCAAGCGCGCTTCTTGGTAATTTTCGAGAAAGCGAACGATCCACCCGGCGACGTCCTGCGTCGCGTACCCGATTCGCTCCCGCCCGCGCTTCGCTAAGTCGTTAAATTCTCCCTCGTTAGACGGAAGCGACTTAACCTCGTCAAGATCGAGCGCCCGCGCGCCGATCGTTTCCGCGAGCGCCGCCGTTAAGTCGAAATCGGCGATGGCTCGCGAAAACGTTTGCAATTTATCGAGTTGCGGCAACCAACGCGCTTGCGTCTTTAAGTCGCGCGAGTTCGCCAAGTTGAAAAGCCGAATAACGCCTAACTTCGTTTGCCGAAACGCTTTATCTTTCGAGTCGAAAAGGCGCGTCGCGACCGTTCGCGCTTCCGGGGCGCTCGGCGCGAACGAATTCGATAAAAATCGCGGGTCGCAAAGCGCCGGATACGCCGAAACGGTCAGCGAACCGCGCGAAATCGAAATCGATTCCGGCAGCGTTCCAAAGTCCCAAGTCGTTAAACCGTCGCGGTTCCATTGCGGGTCGACGACGGCGCCTATCGACTTGTTCATCTCGACGCCCAGCTGTTCGCGCAATTCGGCGACGTCGCGTCCCTCGGCCAACAGTTCGCCGGCGTCGTCGACGACTTTAAGGTTCAACTGCAATTCCGGCGGCGTTCGCTCCAGATCGAAATCGGCGACCGTCGTCCGGCGCCCCGCCAATCGGCTAACCTCTTGCGCGACAACGTCTTCGAGCGAACCTTCGCCAAACGTAATCCGCTTGGCAATCTCCCGCGCCGTATCGGGAATCGGAACGATTTCGCGGCGAATTTCCTTCGGAAGCGTTTTCAACATCGCGACAATCTTCTGCTCGACCAACCCCGGAATCAACCAACCAAGTCGTCGCGTTTCAATCTGTCGCAAACCTTCCAACGGCACAATAAGCGACGCACCGTCGTCTACTTCGCCCGGGCTAAAACGATATTTTAAGGGCAATTGCGAATCGCCGTCAAACGACGCTTCGTCCGGAAACGCGGCGGCGGTTTCCGCGTCGATCGCTCCGGCGCAAAAATCGTCGAGTTTCGCAAACAACGCTTCGCGCTTCTTTTGCGGCGCTTTTTTCCACCACTTTTTCAGCGACACGGCGTCATAAACGGTATCCGGCAACTTAGCTTCGTAAAAATCGTAAATTGCGTCGAGCGACTTGACAAAATCGTACTTCCGCAACTTGTCGCGCAGCCGTTCGGCCTCTTCGAACACGGCGCAGTTATGCTCGAAAAAAGGAAGCGAACAGTCGAAATCGCGATTAACCAACGCTTCGTAAATAAATATTTGACGCGACTTAACGGGGTCGATCGGTCCAAAATTGACGCGACGTTTCGGGATGATCGTCAACCCGTAAAGAGTCGCCCGTTCGTAAGCGTGCACGCAGCCGGTTTCGCGATTCCAAAACGGGTCGCGGCGCGTCCGTTCGAGGAGCCGCCCGCCGATCTCTTCAATCCAATCGGGATTGATGCGCGCGACAGTCCGTAAATAAGCTCGCGTCGTTTCCAAACGTTCGGCGCCGACCGCCCAAGCCGGTTTCTTTTTGAGCCCGGAACCCGGCCAAAGAACGAATTTTCCGGAGTTGGTCGAACGATACTCGTTTCCCGCCTCCTCTTTTTGCGCGACGCCGTATAACAGCCCGGTCAAGACGGAGCGGTGAATCGCGTTGTAATCGTCGCGACGTTTTTTCACTTCAAGGTCTTGTCCTTTAACGAGTTGCAGAAGCTGCACATACACGTCCGACCACTCGCGCATTCGGTTGTACGAAAGGAAATTCTCGCGGCAAGCCTTGCGTAGTTGGTTGCGCGACGTTTTGTCCTTCAAATTTTGCCAAAAATCCCAAAGTTTGAGATACGACATAAAGTCGCTATTCTCGTCGAGGAACGGCGCGTGCTTTTCGTCCGCTTTTTCCTGCTGTTCGCGCGGACGTTCGCGGGGGTCTTGAATTTCGAGCGCGGCGGCGATGATCAAAATTTCGCGCAAAGCGTCCTCTTCGTCGGCGGCGAAAATCATCCGTCCGATGCGAGGGTCGATCGGCAATCGGCTAAGTTTGCGCCCAACCTCGGTCAATTCGTTGTTTTCGTCGACCGCGCCGAGTTCGAAGAGCGTTTTGTAACCGTCGATAATTGAAGCGTTTCGAGGCGGGTCGATGAACGGGAATTTTTCCACAGCGCCGAGTTTGAGCGCTTTTGTTTGCAAAATAACCGACGCCAAGTTCGTCCGTTGAATTTCCGGCGTCGTGTAACGCGGCCGCGCTAAATAGTCTCGTTCGCTATAAAGTCGAATGCAGACGCCAGGGCCGACGCGCCCGCAACGCCCGGCCCGCTGATCCGCCGACGCCTGCGAAATCGGCTCGATCGGCAAACGCTGCGTCTTAGACCTTGCGGAATAACGACTTATACGCGCCGTCCCGGTGTCGATAACGTACCGGATCCCCGGGACCGTCAAGGACGATTCGGCGACGTTCGTCGCGACGACAATCTTGCGCCAACTCGTTTTGCCGAAAATCTTTTGCTGCTCGGTCGACGGCAAACGAGCGTAAAGGGGCAAGATTTCCGTTTTTCTCCGCGAATCGTCCCCCGGTATCTCGTGTTTTTTCAACAGCTTAGCCGTTTCGAAAATATCGCGTTCGGTCGGCATAAAGATCAACATATCGCCCCGTTCGCGTCGCGCCAACTCGTCGACCGCTTCGAGAAGCGTCGTCTCAAACGCGTCTTCGTCGTCGAGTTCGCGTCGACGCAAGTCGTTGCGACCGTTCGAATTACGCTCGCCGAAATCCGCGTTATTTTCCCGTTCGCGCTCTTCGCGGCGCAACTTCCATTCGTCGATCGGCCGATAAAGCGTTTCGATCGGATAGGTTCGCCCGGAAATTTCAATAATGGGCGCGGGCCCTTTACTCGTCGCAAAGTGTTCCGCAAAACGCTTTGCGTCGATCGTCGCCGAGGTGATAATCAATTTGAGATCGCGTCGCGTCCGCAACACGCGCTTCATCATCCCGAGCAAAAAGTCGATGTTGAGCGAGCGTTCGTGCGCCTCGTCGACGATAACGACTTCGTAACGATTGAAAAATCGGTCGTTTTGCGATTCGGCGAGCAAAATCCCGTCGGTCATCAGCTTGATTAACGTTTTGTCCGACGTCTCGTCGTTAAAACGCACTTTGTACCCAACGTGTTGTCCTAGCGGCGTTTGCAACTCATCGGCGACGCGTTGCGCAATCGAGCGCGCGGCAAGGCGTCGCGGTTGCGTGTGCCCGATCAAACCGCGGGCGCCTAAACCGAGTTCCAAGCAGATTTTAGGAAGCTGCGTCGACTTGCCGCTCCCCGTTTCGCCGCAAACGACGACAACCTGGTTTTCCGCGATCAATTTTTTCAGCTCTTCGCGACGCTCGGAAACCGGCAAGTTAACGTCGTAAGTTATTTTCGGAAAAGACTTTCGGCGCCGCTCTACCTTTTCGATAGACGCGTCGCAATCGACGGAAAGCTCGCGCACCCCCTTTTCCCAACGTCCAAGCGGCGTATCGTCAAATTTTCCAACGGTTTGCGATTCCTCTTGGGGCGTTGTTCTCGTTTGCGACGCCGCGTCCGCTTTTTCTTGCGCCAATTTTTCAAACTCTTGCTGCAAACGAACGAGACGGCGGCGCAACGGCTCGCGATCTAACAGCAATACTTTGGCCAACTTACGTTGAACGCGATGCAACGAAACTTGAGAACTCATCGAAATAATCGTCGAAAAACAACTTCAAAACGTCAAAAATATAAACCAAATAAAAACCGACGTTTGCGTTAACAAACGCCGGTTTCAACCGTCCGCTTTTTTCAACGCGATTAAAAAAACAACGTCGCTGATTTTGCGAACGGCGCGAAAAAATTTTACGTCAACCGCGCAAAACCCCGTCGCCATAAACAACGTATTTATAACTCGTTAAGTCGTCGACGCCGCACGGGCCGCGAACGTGAAACTTGTCGGTGCTGATCCCGATTTCGGCGCCGAGCCCAAATTGCCCGCCGTCGTGCAAACGCGAACTCGCGTTGATCATCACCGCCGCGCTGTCGATTTCCGTCGCGAACTTCTTAGAAGCCTTAACATCTTTGGTAATAATCACTTCCGTGTGTCCGGAGCTATGTTCGTTGATGTGTTCGATCGCCTCTTCGATCGAGTCGACGACCTTGACGGAGATAATCGCCGCCAAATATTCGCGATAAAAATCGTCTTCCGTCGCTTCCAAAGTTTCGACGTTGGGCGCAAGGGCGCGCGTCCGTTCGTCGGCGCGAATCTCGACGCCGTTATCTTTAAGCGCCGCAAGGAGTTGCGGAAGAGCGTTCGCCGCGATCGCCGAGTGAACGATCAGCGATTCGACGGTGTTGCAAGTTCCCAAACGTTGGCACTTAGAGTTGACAAGCACTTTCTCGGCGACGGTCAAATCGGCATCTTTGTCGACGTAAAGATGGCAGTTACCCGCAAAGTGTTTTATAACCGGCATTTGCGCGTTCTCGGTAACGCGTTTGACCAACGCTTCGCCGCCGCGCGGAATCGCGACGTCGATATATTTCGGCAAACGAAGGAACTCGTCAACCGCGTTACGATCCGTCGTATTCAAAAGTTGCGCCGCGCATTCCGGCAAACCGACTTCGCGAGCCGCGTCGGCAAGGACGCGCCCGAGAATCGTATTCGAGTGGAACGCCTCTTTGCCGCCTCGCAAAACAACGGCGTTTCCGCTCTTAACGCAAATCGCGGCGGCGTCGGTCGTTACGTTCGGTCTCGATTCGTAAACGAAGAAAACGACGCCGATCGGAGTTCGCACTTTTTGCACTTCCAGACCGTTCGGACGAATCGTCGAGCCGATCGTCGCGCCAATCGGGTCCGGGAAAGCGGCGATTTCGCGCAAGGCCGTCGCCATTTCACGCAACGTCTTTTCCGACAAGGTTAAGCGGTCGATCATCGACGCTTTCAAGCCGTTTTGACGCGCCGCTTCGAGGTCTTTCGCGTTCTCGGCAAGAATCTCGTCCTTGCGCTCTAAAAGTTTGTCGGCGCACAAGTTAATCCATTCGTTTTTCTTGGCGCCCGAAACGGCGGCAAGAGCGCGCGACGCTTTTTTAGCGTCTTTAGCAACGCGCAAACAATATTCGCTAAGGTTTTCCATCGTTCTTATCTTCTTTGTTTTCAAGAATTACAATAGCGCGCAACGTTCTCTTTAAACCTTTCAAGCGACGCCGCGTAACGCTTTACATCGTCGGCAATTTTCCGGCGGCGACCATCTCGAAAAGTTTCGGAATAAGGAGCCGCGTCGCCCGAGCTCGGTGGCTAATCGCGCGCTTAATTTCCGGCGCAAGCTCGCCAAACGTGCGATGAAATTCGACGACTTCGAACAACGGGTCGTACCCGAAACCGTTGGTTCCGCTCGGGTTAAGAAGAATCCGACCGCGACAACGCTCTTCCGCCTCAAACTCGATTTCGCCGTTCGGAGCGGCCAAAACCATATGACAAACGTAATGCGCCGTTCGTTTTTCGAGCGGAACGTCGGCCAATTTTTCGAGCAGAAACTCGTTGTTGCGTTGGTCGGAACGCGGATTTTCACCGGCGAAGCGAGCCGACAAAACGCCGGGCGCGCCGTTCAAAAAGTCGACGCAAATACCGCTATCCTCCGCAAGGACATAGGTTTGCAAATGTCGCGCTTGCTCGATCGCTTTCTTGCGCGCGTTCTCGGCAAACGTCGCGCCGTCTTCGACGACGTCGATCGCTTCCGGAAACTCGGCGAGCGTTCGCAACGTAACGCCCGTCGGCGCAACGATTTCCGTCGCTTCAATTCCCTTGTGCGCGTTGCCGGTCCCGAAAATTAAGTAAGGTCGTTTCGTCATTTTTGGAAAAACGCGTCCCTTCCGCGCGTTTGAAAGCCGACGACGCGCCAAGCAACTTCGCAACGTCGGCGTTTACCGATACTTAGCGACGAAAAGCGGCGATCGTTACGTCGCGACCGCCGCTCAACGTCGTTAGAACGCGTCAGTCTAACCTATTGCGTTCTCTTACTTTCCAAGCTCGTCCGCGATTTGCGGCAAGTTGTAAATATTGCGAACGACTTCGCGAATCCCGGTCGAGTGAACAAGGACGGCGCGCGAAATCTCGTCGTCGTAAGTGAAGTTCAGAACGAGAGATTGGATGTTTCCGTCGAAGATCAACCCGATCACTTCGCCCTTCGAATTGACGGCCGGGCTTCCGGAGTTGCCGCCGATGATGTCGTTCGTCGTAACGAGGTTGATCGGCGCGTCCATCGGCGCTTTGCCGGCGGCTTCCGCGTCGAGCCAAGATTGCGATAAGTCGAACGGATCGACGAAGTTATGTTCACGCGCGTGTTCGTAAGCGCCGCTAACCTTCGTTTCGTACGGGACTTGCGTTCCGTCGTCTTCGGTGTAACCGGCGACTTTACCGTACGAAAGACGAAGCGTAAACGTCGCGTCCGGATAGACTTCCGTTCCGTAAACGGCAAAACGAATCTTCGCGATTTTCGAATAGGCGGCGCGCGACGGCCCGTCGACTTCCGCTTCGTTGTAATCGCGGAGAGCGCGAGCGGTCGGCTCGACGGCCAACGCCAAACGAATCGCCGGATCGTCCGATTTTTGCAGGTCTTCCCAACTCATATTAAGGAGCGATTCGCGGAAACCTCGTTCTTTAAGTTGCGACTTTTGAACAATTTGCGTCGCGCGGGATTTCGGCGACAGACCGTCGAAAATACCGTCGAAGTCGGCTTGCGAAATCACGACGGCGTCGAGCGCGCGACCGCCGTCGACCGCTTTCGAATATTCGTAAAGCATCGACAGACCGTCGGTTAACATCATCGTTTCGACGTCGGCGTCGCTCCCGAAACCGCCAAGCAAACCGTTGCGCGTTCCTTCGAGCGCGTCGCCGCGATACGCCGGGAGACGCTCCGCTTCCGGTTTCGCCATTTCGGAAACGTAACGCACGATACCGCGGGCCTTAGCGACCGTCGCGCTCGTGAACGCTTCGTTCGCTTCGAGCAGGTCGTACGCGAGATAACGCCCGCGCCAACCGGCCATAATCGTTTCGATTTCCTTCCACGGATCGGACGCGGCGTCGATTAAGTTCTTTTCAGCGGCGAGTTTACGCAGTTCGTTTTCCGCGTCGATCTTCTTTTGCATCAGCGCGACAGTTTGTAAACCGTTCAAAATCCCGCCGCGATTCTTGCGCGAGTTTTGAATGCGGAAGAGCGAAGTCGCGATACGACGGGAGTTTTCGTCGTTTTCAGAACCGAAAACTTGATACGCTACTTCGCGTCGACGATACTTGTTCATCATATGCGGGTAATAGACGTCGCGTTGGTATTGCAGGTCGGCGACGGTGTTGAAGCGGTTCGTACGCGCCGGGTGGCCCGAGACGAAAACGAGGTCGCCTTCCGAAGCGCCGTTATCGCTCCATTTAAGGAAGTGTTCCGTCTTCATCGGCTCGCCGTTTTCATAAGCGCGAAAGAACGTAACGTCGAGGTTGTAGCGCGGATACTCGAAGTTGTCCGGGTCGCCGCCGAAAAAGCCGACGCTTTCCTCCGGCGCGAAAACGAGTCGCACGTCTTTGATTTCTTTGTAACAATAGAGGTGGTAAAGTCCGCCTTGATAGAGCGTTACAACTTCGCAACGCAGGCCTTTTTCGGCGTTGGCGTCCGCTTGAATTTTCGCGATCGTTGCTTTGCGAATCGCTTCGGCTTCGGCGGGCGAGGCGTCGGCCAGCGCGGCTTCGACTTGTTCCGTTACGTCGACGATCTCTTGCAACACGATCAAGCCGGGATTCGGGCACTTGATTTCGTCTTCGAGTTTTTCAGCTCTAAAGCCTTTCGCGACATAGTCTTTCTCCGCCGTGCTGATGGCGGCGATCGTCGAAAGCGCGACGTGATGGTTCGTCATAATCAAACCGTTCGACGAAACGAACGACCCGCTCCCGCCGGAACCGAAGCGAACGCTCGATTTTTGCAGGTGTTCGAGGAAGTCCGGCGTCGCTTCAAACCCGTATTTTTCCTTGATTTGGCGAGTCGGCGGATTCGAGAAAAGCCACATCCCTTCGTCGGCGCGAGCGCTAAAACTCGGAAGGAACGAAGCGAGCGCCAACGCGGCGACCGTCGTCAAACGTTTCTTCATAACTCTTTATCCTTTCATATATTGCGTTTTCATCGCCCGCAAAGCGCGACAATTTGAAACGCTCGAGTATTACAAACTAAATGGAATCAACGCGACGCCGCTTAACAGCTTCGCCGCGTCGCATAAGTCGCCGTCCGGAGTTGGCGACAAGGCGTCAAACGATTATTTCTTTTCAAGCAAGTCGGAACGTTTCGACGCAACCAACGTTTTTTCAACGCTTGTCGGGTCGATTTTGCGGCAACAATCGACAAGTTTGTCGGCAAAATCTTGCAACTCGGCGCGCCATTGGAGCGGGTCGCCCTCGACCGGTTCCAATTCGACAAACTCTTCGAGGAGCAAAATCAAGCGCAAGAGGTGCCGGAAAACAATCCCTTCCTGTTTCTGCAAACGCTTGGCGACAATAAACTTATTGAAGTCGCCTCGGAAGTCGAGAATCAACTCGCCCGCCGCCCAAACCGGCGTCGTTCGCAACGCGACGCCCGGGTATTCAAAGTCGAAAAGGCGGCGCAGCTTCGTCGCGAAATTCAACACGCGAACGCGTTCCTCGAAACGTCCGGCGAAATGACGGCGATTTTCCCAATCTTCGCGCTCCTCTTCCTCCGTTCGCGGAACCAGTTCTTCGACCGACGCTAAACCGCGTTGCAACAATTCTTTATCTAAACGCGACGTCGCGAGACGGCCCGGCGGCAACTCGTCTTGCTCGGGGACGCGAAGGCACCGCGCGACCGGCGCCGGCGTTTCGAGAACGGACTCAAACGCTTGAATGCGCTCCGGAAGGTCGGCGTTCCCGAGTTGTTCGAGCAGAAACGCCCCAAACACGGGGTTTACGCCTCGCAACTTCGTCAGCGTTTTCATCTTTTTCGTCGGATAAGCGCGCGCCGCTTGATACGACGCCGCCAACGCCAACGCTTCCGCCGACTGCTCGAACGACGCTAAACGTTGCGCTTCGTCGACTTGCGCTTCGTCCCCGGTTTCGTCGTTCGCGTTCGATTCCGGCTCCGGTTCGTTCTCCTTCTCCGGCGCCTCTTCTTTCGACGTTTCGCTCGACGCTAACGCTTTGCCGTCAAACGCGTTAAGCGTCGACGCGTCGGCGATTTGAGCGCCGTCTCCGGAGTCGAAAAGGTCGGCGCCGCCGAAAAAGTCGAAACCGTCCGCGCTCGCCATCCTGCTATCTTCTTTATTTTCAGCGTTTACACTCGCTTCGCCGGGCGTTTCCGGCGTTTCGAGCCGCGCCTTTTCCTTCGCGAACGCCTCGGGGTCGAACGAGTCGTCGAGCGTCGGGTCAACCAACAGTTTTTCGTCGAAAATCCCGAAACCAAAGGGTTTATCTTTGCGTTTCTTATCTTTATATTCGCGTTCCAACGCTTCCAATTCGCGACGCAATTCCCGCTCCGCTTCGAGCGCGGCGGTCGTTTGCGGAACGCCGAAAGCGACCGGATCCGGCTCCAAGCGCGCAAACCCGCCCCGCCAAAGGGTTAAGAGCATTTGATCGAGCGACTTCTTCATCGCTTCCAAGCGTTTCGCGCCGGTCAAACGTCGAGCGACGAGCGTTCTAATCGGCTTCACGTCGGGACTTGCGTCGATCATATGCGCTAAAAGCCGCCAAGGCAACGGGCCGCGACTCGACAGCTTGCCGGGAGACGCGGTGCGAAGCTGTTCAAACTGCTTCTCCGACCAATATTGCTCGCGCGGATTGCGGGTCGGCGCCTTTTTCTTCATCTTTTTCTTGGCTTCGCGCAGTTTCGGGTCTTTGACGTCGTCCGGAATTTGGTCGTATTTTTCGCGCCAACGCTCGATGCGAACGTCGTCCTCGTGCGCCAACGCGAAGACGTAACCGCAGTCGTCGTATTGCGGTCGCCCGGCTCGCCCGAAAATTTGGTGCGCCGACGACGCGTCGACCAGCTTTTTATCGCCGGGAGGGCCGTTCAGCA
Organism: Thermoguttaceae bacterium; assembly: GCA_017549085.1. Classification (GTDB taxonomy): domain Bacteria; phylum Planctomycetota; class Planctomycetia; order Pirellulales; family Thermoguttaceae; genus RUG369. The sequence goes on along the minus strand of JAFYVO010000077.1, from coordinate 2,091 downwards.
ACGTCGGCAAGACGACCGAACGCGCCGGAAGGTTGATCCCCGCCGCCAAGGTTTCGGTGCAAACGCAGAAAGAAAGGAGTTTACGTTGGAAAAGCGTTTCGACGATGCGACGATATTTCGGCAAAACGCCCGCGTGGTGAACGCCGACGCCGCGTAACAGCAACTGACGCAATTTCGGCCCTGCCCCGGCGGTTAGGTCGTAATTATCGAGTTCCTCGGCGATCGCCTTTTGGCGCGCGGAGTCGATAACATTGCGTCCTTTAACGACTTCGGCGACGTCCCAACACGCGTCGCGATTGAAGCAGAAAACGAGCGCGGGGGTGAAGCGTTCGTCTTCCGAACCGGCGCACATCTCCTCGAGATGCTCCGGCAAGAGCTTGTCGCCGACCCATTGGTAAACGAGCGGCGTTTTGCGTTCGGTCGATTGCACGAGGTCGAGCGAACGGTTCGCGGTCGTTCGTAGCCAAGAGACGAACTCGTAAGCGTTCCCGACCGTCGCGGAAATCAAGAGCGTTCGAATGTGCGCCGGCAAAAGACCGAGCGTAAACTCCCAAACGACCCCGCGTTCCGGATCGGCGAACTGGTGAAATTCGTCCATTACGACGACCGAAACGTCGTCGAAGGAAAAGGTCGGCGCGTCCGGTTCCGGCGCGACGAGCGCGGCCCCGGTCGAACGTTCGGCGCCCGGCGGCAAGGTCGGAACGCTCGGCGCGGCGTTCGCTATTTCGCCCAAAGCGCCGGTTTTATCGTTTTTCTTCTCCGCCGCGTCGTCTTGCCAACTTGTCGCCAACGACTTTTTCGCGTTCAGCGAAGCGGCGGAAATTTTTGGGCGCGCCGAACCGTTTTCGTCGGCGTTTTCGTCGCTCGCCCCGAACCCGCGCCAAGCGCCCGGCGTCGAACGTTGCGCGAACTCGGCGAAGACGTCGGACGCTAAGAGCCGATTAAAAAGGATTTCCGCAACGACGACAAGGATTTTCGCGTCGACGTTTTCGCGACGATTCCCGGTAACGAGCCCGACGTCGGAGCGGTCGAACCCCCAACGTTCGGCGGCTTCCTGCAACTCGACGTATTTTTGCTCGGTGAGCGCGATAAGCGGCGTCGTGTAGTAGGCGCGTTTGCCTGTTTTGAGCGCTTCAAAGAGCCCGGCTTCGGCGACGGCGGTCTTCCCCATCCCGGTCGGCGCGCAAACGAGAACGCCTTGTTTCGACTCAAACCAAGCGCATATCGCCTCTTCTTGGAAAGGATAGGGAGTATAGGGAAGCTGGTCAAGATATTGAAGAGCTAATTCGTCGCGCGAAATTTCGTTTTCCGGCGTCATCGTCGTCTTTCGTTGCGAATCTAGGTTAAATGCATAAAATAGGCGACTATTCCGTTCATTAAGACGCGCAAAAGATCGCCGCAAGCTAGCGTCGCGCGAAAATCCGCAGTCGCCGCCGTATTAATTATACGCGTCGACGGCGTTTTGGGAAGGGCCCGCGTCGCCGTCGCCGTCGTTTCGTTCGTCTCGTTTCTAAAAAAGCCGCCTTCTCGGAACGCAACGCGTCGCCCTCTTTTCGCGTTAGAAAGGCGACGCGATAAAGCCCAACGCGCAAGAAAAAGAAAACGACGGCTCCAACGAGCCGCCGTCAAAACGCTTAAGAATATCCCCGACTGGGTTGGCGAGACGCTATTTAATTTATCAATAAAGGAATATATTAAGTATTTATATAATAATATTTTACGTCTTAACATTTTTATTTTTCCCTTATTCACTCTTCCTATATTTAGTGTAGGTTTCTTTTGGTTTTTCTCTATTGCGGTTACTATACGGGGTACTAATTTTTTTACCCCCGACGGCGGCTCTTTTGACGCGGTACGGCGAACGAATACCGCCGAACGCGGCAACTCTTGGCGGCGATATTAGGGGGAGGCGACGGGGCGGCTTTTCGCTTTCTTTTTCTCTTTGTGTTAAGGCGTTGAAGGTTGAAGAATTGAAAAACGTTTTTAAGTCCTTTGTTTTTAAATGTTTAAGCATTGTTGAATCTTGAAAAGGCGCGTTGAATCTTCAATCTTGCCGCCGGTCGGGGGCTTCTAGGTACTTCCGGAGGGGGT
>JAFYVO010000076.1 GCA_017549085.1 Thermoguttaceae bacterium | reverse complement strand
GACAGACGTTGCCCGCGTTCCGCTCTCGGAACGTCGCCCCCGTCCGTCCTTTCGCCGTCTTGATCGTTTCCCGAGCCGTTCGGCGACGCGCGCCGTTGTTTGCGCAAGTCCTCCGTTTTCGACGTTTACCGCTTCCCTTGCGACCGTTCGCAATCGCGTCGTTTCGTCGAATTTCGCTCGACGTTAGCGCCCCGACGCTTCGCCGTCCGCCGCCGCAAGTTCAGAAATTTCGCATCGTTATGCCGTCCTATCAATTCATCGCGTCGCAAGCGGGCCTCGAACGTTACCTCGAAGAAATCGAAAGCGCGACTTGGATCGCCTACGACACCGAGTTCATCTCCGAAGGCCGTTATCAAGCGGAACTTTGCCTCGTTCAGGTCGCGACCGAATTCGGCGACGCGCTCCTCGACCCGTTGAAAATTCCGGACTTGCGCCCGTTTTGGGAACGCCTTTGCCAAGACGGCGCGATCTCCATCGCCCACTCCTGCCGGAGCGAACTCGAATTCTGTTACCGCGCGCTCGGGCGGCTTCCGTCGCGCCTTTTCGACGTTCAACTCGCGGCGGCGTTCGTCGGATTCGACTATCCGCTGAACTATAAGTCGTTGGTTCAAGCGACGATCGGCGTTTCGCTCGCGAAAAACGAGACGCGCACCGACTGGTCGCGCCGCCCCCTCACGAGCGGTCAGCTCGACTACGCGCTGAACGACGTTTGCCACCTGAAGCAAATCGCCGACTTCCTGACGCGTCGCCTCGAAGAAACCGGGCGCACCGCTTGGTTTTTGGAGGAAACGCGCGACTTCTGCCGCTCGCTGGAAGCGTCGTTCACCGACGAACATTGGCAAAAGCTGCTCGGTTCGAAGCCGTTCACGAGCGACGAAATGGCGATCGTCCGCGAACTTTGGCGCTGGCGTCGTCGCAAGGCGCTCAACCGCAACATCCCGCCGGCCCGCATCTTCCGCGACGACCTGATCGTCGAACTCGCCAAGCGCAAGACCGGCGACCCGGTTCGCATCGCGGCGGTTCGCGGCGTCAACGGTTCCCCCGATTCGACGTTGGTGCAAGAGCTGAGCGCCGCCATCGACGACGCCCTTTCGCTCCCGACGGAGGAAAAACCGAAACTCTCGGCGCGCCCGTCCTATCCGCAATACGCGTTGGCGACGCAGCTCCTCGGGATTCTCGTCAACCAATATTCGACGCGCCGCGGGATTTCGCCGCGCCTCGTCTCGACGACGACCGACGTTCGCCAAGCGATCGCCGCCCGCGAAGGAACGCTCCCGCCGAGCGAAATGCCGCGCCTCTTGACCGGTTGGCGCGCCAAGTTCCTCGACGACTTCATCGGCGACTGCCTCGACGGCCGCTTCGCAATGCGCTTCTCGAAAGACCTCGAAAGCCTCCCGCTCCAGCTGATCGACCGCCAAGCCGGACGCCGCTAAATCCGACCAATTTTGCGTTTTTCATTCACACTTGATAAAATCGATAAAATTTTTGGAAAAATTTGCGGAAAAAAGACCGGTTTTGCGATAAACCGTTTGACTTTCCTCAAACGCAAAGTATATTAAAGGTGCGTCTCGCGAAGCCTAGCGTTGTTTCTTTTTGAAACGACGACGCTCAAATGAGCGAGATTTTGCGATCGCCGCGCTTGGATTGATTTCGGTTAATTCTTGCGCGGTTTTTTTATGGGAACATTGGCCTTGTCTGAAAATCAATCTTTAAAAAAATATCAAAAACCGGCCTTATCTTATTGCGAACAAGTCGATTTAATGCGGCGGCGCGGTCTCAAAATCGATAACGAAGAACGCGCTCGTCAATTTTTGTCTTACGCCAACTACTATCGCTTTAGCGGTTACGCGTTTATTTTCCAAGATAAAACCGACGGCGACCTCTTTTTCGACGGCGTTTCTTTCGAACAAATTCGCGCGCTTTACAATTTCGATCGCGCCCTCCGTTTACTTGTCGCCGAGGGAGTTTCAACGATCGAAATTTACGCGCGGACTCAAATCGCCCATTATATCGCGACAAAATACGGGCCGTTCGGGCATTTGCAGGCCTCTACTTTTCAAAACGCCAATAAGCAATTTATCAAAGAATCCGAATGGCGCAAGTGGCTAAAAAAAGCGCAAGACTCGGTTCGTTACGACGGCGTTTGCACCGCGCCCTCGCAACATTTTAAAAAGAACTACCTCGGCTGGCCCGATCTTCCCATTTGGTTCCTTACCGAAATCCTTAACTTCGGTTCGCTACACGTCTTATTTTCCCTCCTACTTCCAGCCGACCAAAAGAAAATCGCGCGACAATTCAATTTAAACAACGGTTCAACGCTTTCCTCTTGGCTTCGGCTTCTTTGCATCGTTAGAAATATTTGCGCCCATTACGGTCGACTTTGGAACAGGAACTTGCGAACAGCGCCGGAATTTCCTCAAGACAAACGTTGGAATGCTTTACGTTCGAAAGCAGGGAAACCGTTCGCTTTTTTAACGATTATTAATTATTTACTCGCTTGCGTCGGCGAAAAAACGAGCGTTGAGTCGTCTTGGAACGCGCGATTTGCCGAACTCTGGTCGGCGCGGCCTATGCTCGCTGAAAATAACGACGCTTTTTTTAGCGAGCAAACCGGCTTTCCCGCCAATTGGGCCAACTTAGAATTATGGAAGAATTAACGGATATTTCCGGCTTACCGACGGAACGTCTTCAAATTTCTTTACTTAAAACACGAAAACGTTCCGTTCTAACGTTTTCTTACCCGCGTCAGGTCGACTTCAAAACGATCCAGTCGCCGAGGCGCGGGAACATTTGCGCGATCGAGAAGAGAACGCGCGCTTTCCACGGCGTCACGATCTCCGGTCGGCGTTTTTCGCAGGCCTTCAAAATCTTTTGCGCCAAGTCGCGGGGGTCGATTTTTCCGACTTTAACGCCGCCGCCCGGCATTAACGCCGATTCCGGAATCCCTTCGGCGCGCTTCAACGGGTAAAG
>JAFYVO010000075.1 GCA_017549085.1 Thermoguttaceae bacterium | reverse complement strand
GACGGAGAGCAAGCCGGGCAAAACGCGCAAGACCAACAAAAGAACCAAGCCGGACAAAATCAACAAGGCGGGCAAAAGAACGAAGCCGGGCAAAACGCTCAAGGCGCGCAAAACGGGCAAGAAGGCGAAAACGCGCAATCTTCGCAAGGCGCGCAGAACGAGCAAGGCGGACAAGAAGGCCAATCCGACCAAGGAGGCGCTTCCGACGCGGCGAGCGGCGACGATTCGCCCCCCTCCGAGCAAGCCGGGCAAAGCGAGCAAACTCCGCAAAACGGCGAAAACGAGCAACGTCGCGAAGCCGGGCAAAATAGCGAAAACGCGCAAAACAGCGAAGCGAATTCCCCCGCGTCCGGCGCTCTCGACTCGGTCGATCCGGAGTCGAATCCGGGCGACGCGTTCGAAAAGGCGCTCGACTTCATCCGCTCCGAACGCGAAAACGCTCAAAACGCCGCGTCCGGCGCCGAGTCGAACGCCGCCCCGTCGGAAAACGGGCGCTCCGGGCAAAACGGCGAAAACGGCGAAAACGGGCGCTCGCCGAACAACGCGCAAAATAGCGAAGAGAGCGAAGACGGCGAAACGCCGCCATCCGGCGAAAACGGCGCGTTCGGCGAAGATCGCGAAAAAGGGGAAAAGTCGAACGAGCGCCGTCCCGTTCCGAACCGAACGAGCGACGAGCGTCCCGGCGAAAACGCGGAGCGGTTCGACGCGGAAAATCCCGAGAAAATCGACCCGAACGCCCAACGCGAAAACGGCGAAGTCGACCCGAATACGAACAATTATTTAGCGCAAAACGCTCCCGTCGACGCGCCGGAAAATCCGAACGGCGCCCCGCAAGACGCGAACGTTCTCGCCGACCCGCTTGCCAATTTCGCCGGAAGCGGCGCCGACGTCGCCCCGAACGCGCAAGAGTTAAAGGGCGCTAACAACGTCGAAACCGACCCGAACGGCGCGTCCGAACCGGACGGCGACGCGTCGGGAAGCGAAACTGGCGAAAATGAGGAGGCTGGGCAAAACGGGCGAACGCCGAATTCCGACCAACTCCCGTCCGACGCGCTCGGCGGAGGGGGCGCCGGGAGCGATTCGGCGTCCGACGCGACCGGTTCCAACGAAAATAACGGAAATAACGGCGGAGGTTCCGCGTCCAACCAACGCAAGCCGTCGACCGGGCCGAAATCGGACAAGCAAGACCAAACGATCGGCGCGGGGGGCGACTCGCAGTCGGGCAAACGCGGCGGCGGGGGCGGTTCCGGTCTCGGCGAACTCGGCCCGGACGAAGCGTCCTTAACGGGAGCGGACGCGCCGCGTCTCCAATACGCGGAGGCGGCGACGAACCTCGTTCTCGACTACCTCGACGACGTCCTTAAAGAGAAAGTCGACCGGCGGATTCTCGACGAACTCGGTTGGACGGAAGAGCAACTCCGCGCCTTCCTCGAACGTTGGAAAGCGATGAAAGCGGCGGCGGAATCGGGGAACGAGAACGCGAAAGCCGAATATTTGCAAGCGCTTGAAAATCTCGGACTCGACGCGCCGGACGCTTCGGAACCGCTCGACGCGACGCGCTTCCGCGCCGCCGACGACGCCCGACGTCGCCGAAACGACGCCGTTCGCGAAGACCGTCGAACGAAAACGCCGAACGCGCTCGACGAACGCGTCCGCGCTTTCAATCGCGGCGTTTCGACTCGCGCCGACCGATAACGCCGCCTTTCCCCGCCTCGCTCATTTGCGTCGCGCGAAAGCGTCAAGATAGCGAGACTCCAACGATTTTAACGGAGGAGCAGGCAAATATTTTTTAAAATCCCCGAAATCGCGCCGCGTCGTTTGTCGACGCGGGGATTAATATGGAATGAAATAGAGTTTAATTTTGACGAATTCCGCGCCCGCGGTTTTACGCCTAAGTTTTTTAGGCGTTTCGAAGGACGCGTCGATTTTCGTTCGCCTTATCGTTCGCTCGGCGTTACGCCGACATATCCGTCAACAACTGCAATCGTCAACCGATTTTAGCCATAGAACAGGAATCAATCGCATGGGAGCGTTCGCTGAATGGATTAGCGGGAAAGTTTTCACCGCCGTACACGGCAACAATCTCGTTTACAACACCTGCTGGGAAGACCCGCGCCTCGACAAAGTCGCGCTCGAACTGACGCCGGAAGATAACCTTCTCGTTATTACGTCGGCCGGTTGCAACGCGCTTTCGTACGCGATCGAAGGTCTGAACCGCGTTTACGCCGTCGATATGAACTATCGTCAAAACGCGGTTTTGGAACTGAAAATCGCCGGGATTAAAGAGCTGGATTACGAAACGTTCTTCCAACTCTTCGGCGAAGGCCGTCTTCCGGGCGTTCGTCAAATTTACCGCGACAAACTCCGCGCGCACCTGTCGGAATCGTCGCAAAAATATTGGGACGAAAACATCAAAAAGTTCTTCGACGGCAAAGCGAAGTCCTACTATTTCTGCGGCACGTCCGGCTATTTGGCGAAGTGGATCAACCGCCTCGTCAACCTGAGCGGGATGCGTTCGAAAGTCGACGCGCTCATCAACGCCCCGACCCTTGAAGAACAACAAAAAATTTGGGCCGAAGTCCGCGACAAGTTCTGGTCGCCGCTGATGCGTTTCATCGTCAACCGCGACTCGACGATGTCGATGGTCGGCGTCCCGAAGGACCAACGCAAGCAAATCGAAAAGACGTACGGTCAACTCGTTCCGTTCGTCCAAGAGTGCCTCGACGCTATTTTTAGAGATCTCCCCATCCAGGACAACTATTTCTGGCGGCTGTACGCGACCG
>JAFYVO010000074.1 GCA_017549085.1 Thermoguttaceae bacterium | reverse complement strand
CCTTCCGCTTCGCCCGGCGAAGGTTTGCCGCGCGGGGGGCGCTTGGTCTTGACGTTCGCCTTCCGCTTCGCCCGGCGAAGGTTTGCCGCGCGGGGGGCGCTTGGTCTTGACGTTCGCCTTCCGCTTCGCCCGGCGAAGGTTTGCCGCGCGGGGAACGACCGTTTCTGCGGCGGACTGGAACGTTTGACGCGCGCGGAGGGGCGATCGTTTCAAAAAAAGAAACGTTTTATTAAAACAAAACGACCAAAATTCGCCGTTGAGACGCAACGTAAAGGTAAAACAATAAGAATAAAAGGAAGAAACGCTCGTTAGGCGGCGCGTAATCGGAATTTTTGGAATTTTTTTGAGAAAGTTGGAGAAGAAAATGCGCGCTCCCCCCTTTCCTCCGATGAAAAATCGAGTATACTTAAGGACGCTATTCGTTTTTTAGAAGCGAAACCATTTTTTAATGTTTCAAGCTCGACTCCGCGTTTTCGCGTCGTTTGAGTCGGACGGAACGACAAACGTCAATAACTTTCAAAGCAAGACGGAGAATATCGTGGGAACCAAAAAAACCGGTAAAGGACGACGTAAGCTCGGTAGAAAAAAGCGACGAATGCGATCCAAGATTCGTCACCGAAAAGACTGAGCGACCGCTTGGTCGCGCCGTCGGGCGACGTTTATACGGGGAAACGAGCGTTGGTTCGTTCCCCGTTTTTTTTTGCTCGCGGCGCTGAATTTATCGAGATTTTACGTCGGAGAGAGGAAGTCGGGGCCGTTTGGAAGGCGCGCTCCGACGGGGGGAGCGGCGACGATTGAAAGAAAAACGCAAAAAAACGGAACGCGTCGCGGGAACGCGTTCCGTTGGGCGGCGAGACGCTTTATCGCCCAATTGCGTCGCTTGAAGGGAAGGAAAGCGCGACGGCGACGTTACTTCGCGTCCTTTTCGGCTTTTTCGCGGTCGGCTCGAAGCGTTTCGTCGGTCGATTTCGCTTCGGAACGAATGTCGTACATCGCGTAGCCGACGCGTCGAACCGCTTCGATCGTTTCGGCGTAAGGAACGTCGCAAATATCGACGAAGCCGATTTGGTAATTTTCGCCGTCGAAGCGTCCGGTCGTCGCTTGGTCGCCGTATTGGAACCAGTGGACGCCGACGAGCCAAGGATTTAGGAGCGCGCTGCGGACGTAATTTTCGTAGGCGGCGGCGCGAGCGTCCTGCGACTCGGTCGGGCCGAGTCCGGTGTGGAAGAGCCCGCGGTCGAGCGCGCCGAAGTGGAATTCGCCGACGACGCAAGGCTTGTCGACGCCTTCGACCGGACGGAACGAACCGACTTCAGCTTGGTAGAAGTTGTAACTGACGACGTCGCAGTACTTTTGCGCGGCGGCGATCGCGAGTGGATTCGTCCAAGCGAAACGGCAGCCGAGGTAAAGTTTCTTCGGCGCCTTTTCGCGGAGCGTCGCGAGAATCTCCGAGAAGTATTTTTCGCAAATGACCGTGTAGAACGCGTCGCAGTCGGCGGCGACGGTCTTGGCGGTCGGTTCGGCGGCGTCCGCTTTCGGCGCGTCGAACGGTTCGGCGGCCAACGCGTCCCAATCGGCGAACGTCGTTCCCCAAGCGGCGTTCAGCGCGGCGACGTCGGCGCCGTATTTAGCGCGGAGCCAATCGATAAACGCAAGTTTAGCGGGTTGCGTCGACGGCGAAGCGAGCGCGGCGCGGGAGAGCGACCCGGCGTCCCCCCAGCTGATCTCGTTGTCGACGAAGAAACCGACGCAGAACGGGTCTTCCGCGGCGGCGCGAAGGAACGTCCCGTCAAGCGAACGGCGCAGCGACTCCTTAAATTCCGGATGGAACGGGTCGGCGAACTTGCCCCAATACCCGGAGCTGCCTTCGATCTTCGGCGAACCGATCCCGACCGTCGCGACGTAAGGCGTGCGTTGGGCGCGCTCGATCGACTCCGCCGACCAGTTGCCGATCGTGTTGAGCCCCCAACTCCGCAGGCGGCGGTGCGCCAAATCGTCGGCTTTCTTTTGCCAATCGGCGCCGAATTTCAAATAAAGGTTCGACGCGGTGAAGTTGTACGACCAAAACTCGCCGCGGCCTGCGTAATAATTGTTGACCGAATTATTGTCGCGGTTGATAAACGGGTCGAACGGGCCGCCGTCGCGTTGGAGTTGAACGTCGGCGTCGAAATAGAATTCGCGGTCGGTCGTTGGGGTAACGCCGTTCCAATGCCCGACGCAGTCGACGCCGTTCGACCAAAAGAGGCGCCCTTTCGGGTCGACGAGATACCAAACGCCGTCGATCTTTTCCGTTCTAAAGGAACCGGTCGCTTGGAGTTGCGGGCCGCTTTCCCAACCGCCGAACTCGTTGCGGTCGCTCGGTTGATTGGCGGCGAGATCGGCGTTCTCTTTGGCGATTTGGGCGCGCAGGTCGTCGAGCGAACGCGTTTTACCCGGCCAATCTTTGTGTTTGAATTGGCCGAAACGGTCGATCATCGGGAAGAATTTTTCCGGCGCCCAACTCAAAAACGCTTCGCGCTTTTCGGCGGGCGTCGGGACGGCGACGAGCGATTCGAGCGTCCAACGGTCGCCGCGTCCGTTTTGGTTCTCGAAGAAGCGAATCGCGACGAGTTCCTTTTTGTCGAACGGGATTTTCGCGTCGACCGAATAAGCGTCGGTTTTGATTCCGCCCGGTTTCCCCCGCATCGCGAAGAGTTTGGCGCGGGTTTCCGGATGAAGAGCGCCGGGGAGTTTGATTCGCCAAACTTTCGTTTCGCCCGGCGCGATTTCGGCCCCGGCGGTCGTCGAACCTTCCGGGAACTGGACGGCGGCGCAGTCGAGGCGGCAGTAAAGTTGAATCGGTTCGGTTCCCGGGTTCGAAACGGTCGCTTCGAGCGCCGAATAATCGCCGAGATTCCAAGCGCCGAGGAAATGGAAGCCGGGCCAATTGTCGTCGAGCCCGTTCGACGTTTCGACGGCGCCTGAGTCGAGGCGGCGAAGCTCGACCCCTTGCGGCGTCAGCGCGTCGAGCGGCGTTTTCGCGTCGAAAAAGACGAGCGGAGCGACCGTCGTCGGCGTTTCGGCGG
>JAFYVO010000073.1 GCA_017549085.1 Thermoguttaceae bacterium | reverse complement strand
CGACGCAAACTCGAAAAGCGCGTCGAACGTCGAGATAAGGCAAGAACGCGATGGAAAATTGAGCGAGAAGAGGGCCCAAGCCGTTGGACGTAAAAAAAGCCGACCGGGGAAACGGTCGGCTGAAATTATTTTAGATTAACGCGCGGAATCAAGCGAACGGATCTTCTTCGTCGGAGGCGAAGGGGTCGTCTTCGTCGGCGGGCGCTTCCTCGTCGGTCGCTTCGTCGGCTTCTTCGGCGAAGGGGTCGTCTTCGTCGGCGGACGCTTTCGCTTTGGTCGCTTTGTCGGCTTCTTCAGCGAAGGGGTCGTCTTCGTCGGCGGACGCTTTCGCTTTGGTCGCTTCGTCGGCTTCGTCAGCGGACGCTTCTTCGTCGGCTTCGTCGAGATCCCAATCGATGCCGTCCGATTCCATTTCTTGCGCCGATTTCGTTTCGACGCCGCCAAAGAGCGGAAGGAGCGCGGTCGCGTTTTGTTTCAAGACGTCGAAGTCGAGAACGAACGCGACTTTCGAACCGGCGGTTTGCGGTTTAAGACCGTCGAAAAGGGCGTCGACGATCGGCGACAAGTCGGCGTCGGCGTTTCCTTTCGTCGCGGCGAGGACTTGTTGCGCGACGAGCGGCTTCGAAAGCGTCAACGCGGCGGTCGCGGCGTCGGCCGATTGCTTCGCGGTTTCCGGGGAGTCGAACGCGACGATAAGGGCGAGTTTCGGCGACCCGACGAGGGACGCGGCGACGGTCGCCGTCTTGAAGTTTTCCAACGCCGGATTCGACGCGAGGTTCGTTAAGTTGAACGCTTTTTCTTCGTCGGCGTCGGCTTTCGAACCGGCGAAGGAGCCGGAGAGAAGAGTCGCGGCGTCGGGCGTATTTTTCGTTTTCGCGTCGGCTTTCGTAAGCGTTTGGAGGCCGTCGGCGTTGATCGAGATCGCGAGCGCGGCGCCGTCCGTTTGTTTCAACGCGTCAAAGAAGGGGGAACCCGCGTCGGCCGGTTTTTCGAAACGACGGCGAACGTAGGGCAGGACCTTTTTGCGCGATTCCATTTTTGCGTTCGTTTGCGCTTCTTCAACCGCGGCGGCGTAATCGCGGTAAAGGGATTCCGGAAGATTGAGAGCGTTCGGAACGCCCGCGATCGTTTGCGAACCGTTCGAACCGTAAGAGGAGGAACCGGAACCGGCGTAACTCGCCGCGCTCGAGGCGCCGTTTTGAGCGAGTTGCGCTTGCGCCTGCGCGAGGAAGCTCGCTTGAATCGCTTGCAGGTTGGGCTTGACGGCGTTTTGGTGATCGAGAACCGCGACGATAAAGCCGTGCCGATTGAAGAGCGAAATCGGTTTCAACAACGATTCGAGTTTTTCGAGCGCGAGTTTTTGGTCGGCGTCGCTCAAACCGTCGGTCGAAATCGCGACGACGCGGGTGTAATCGTCGGCGTCGATATTATATTCGACGACGTAAACTTCGTCGATTTTATTCGCGAAAAAGTCTTTCGTCGCAAAATTTTGGAGCGCGCTCAACATCGCGCGGAACGACGCTTTCAACTCGTTTTTTTGATAGTCGCGGAGCTTGACGCGGTAAGAGTCGCTCGATTGAAGCGAACCGACGCCTTTGTCGACGATTTCACCGAAGAAATCGTTCAAACCGACGTAGTCGATTTTCGCAAAATTAAAGCGAAAAACGGCGTCGACGTCCGAATAAAGGAGCGCTTGAAGCGGGACGACGCTCGAAACGTCGGAGCGTTTGATTCCGCTCGGAACGTTTTGAAGAGCGTTCGCGTCTTGACCGTTCGCGCCGGGGCCGTAACCGCCGGGAGGCGTCGAACTCGGGTAACCGGGGGGCGTCGTCGACGGATAGTCCGACGAGGATTGAGCGAACGAAACGACGCCGGAGCCGAGAAGGCAAGCGGACAAGACAAGGCCCGAAACTCGCGAGCGAAGAGGACGTAACGACGATAAACGCGGCATTGTATTTCTCCGAACGTTGGAGGCTGCGATTCTAATCTCGAATCTTTTTTAATCTTTCGTTTCGACGCCGCGCGCTCGAAGGTTCGACGAAGCGTCGCGTCGCGTCGTTTTTCGGCGCGGCGAGAAAACAAAAATCGTCCCGACCCGACCGACCGAAAGTCGACGTTCCTCTATTATAACGACGAGACGGCGATTTTTCCAGCGCCAACTTGCCGACGAAACGATTTTTCGCGGATTTTTCCTTCGCTTGAAACGCGTCGTTCCTACAATCGATACAATCGTTGAACGCGGTCGAACCGGACGCCGTCGTCGAGCGAAGCCGAAAGAGACGCGTTAATTAATAAAGGGCGAAACGAACGTCAGTTCGACCGGCGTCGACGTTCGTCGAGCGTCGAAACGACGAAAAACGCCGTTAAGAGGATGAAGCCGTAAAGGACGGGAACGCGGTAACGGATTGACGAAACAAAAATCGAATGGAGCGCCGAAACGTAAAGCGCCGGGAGAATGAGCGTCCAAGCGGCGCCGCGACGTCGGAACGACCGGTATAACCCGCAAAGTCCGCCGATAAGGAGCGGGGTAAAGGAGACGGCGAGGAGCGTTTGGAGCGCCGGCGTCGAAAAGGCCGGTTCGCGCGGTATCGGGCTCCAAAGGCGAGCGAGTTTGACGGCGGCGAGGCGAACGACGGCGCTCGGGTTCGAACGCGCCCAATCGAGCGCGGCGTTTTTAAGTCGTTCGTCGAGACGGACTTCGAAGTGTTCGCTCGTCGGGGCGGACGGCGATTCGAGTTCGAGGCGGCGGAACGCGTCGACGAAGCGCATATCGCTCGAACCGTCGGCGTCGGGGCGCCAACCGTCGTAAAGGCTCGCGCCCATTTGGAGGGACGTCGCGATCGGACGGCCCGTCAGCCGGTAATTGCGGAGCGTCCAAGGAGAAAGCGCGGCGTTGAAAAGGACGACGGCGACTCCGGCGACGACGAGGAAGGCGGGGACGACGCGGCGCTTTGCGTCGAGTTTGACGGCGTCGGGGGGGGCGGCGTTTGGACGTTGAGCGCGTTTTTCGGTCGAGAAGACGAAAAAACGGAACGCGAACGCGAAAAACGTCGCGAACGGGAGGAAGTAGAGCCAGCTCGGACGCAAGTAAACGGTCGCCGCCGAAAGAACGCCGAGCAAGACGCCGGAAAGGACGAGGCGAACGAACGACGGCGCCGCGTCGACGGAGAAAAAGCGGGGGGAGTTGGCCGAATTTAACGGTCGCGTCGGTCGCGCGTCGACGGAATTTGACGAATGCGCTGATTTTAACGCCGGAAGATCGGCGGTCGGAAGCGCGAGGAGACCGAGGCGCCGGGCGACGTCGAGCGCGACGAAGTGTTGGAGGAGCGCGAACGTCAAAAACGGCTCCTCCGATAAGACGAGAACGCTTTCAAAAACGAGCGTCGGCTCGAACGCCGCGACGACGCCGGAAAGCGCCGCGATCGACCGACGTCGGAAATAAGCGAACGCGAGGAGACCGACGAGTCCGACGTTCGCCGTTCCGAAACAAACGCCGAGGAAACGCGCCGCGAAAACGGGCGGGTCTTCGCCGAACGCCCAAAAAAGCGGAGCCAAAAGCGCCGGATAACCGGGAGTTCGGAAAATTTCCCAACGCCGCTCTTCGTCGAAGCGATAGGGGCGCCCGAACGCCAAAGCGCGGCCGAGCTTCCAATAGGAGTCGCTGTCGCCGAAGAAAAACGGGCCGTCCGTCGGCGCGGTTTGAGGGATTGGGGAGGGCGGGACGACTTGCGGGGGGGGCGCAAGCTGGGAGGGCGTCGCGTCGTCGTTTTTGGGGAACGCGGAGGTTTCGTCGTCCGTTTGGGCGTTTTGCGCAAGCTGGGAGGGCGCGACGCCGGGAACGAACGCGGCGTTTTTAACGCGGTCGTCCCAATAAAGAGCGGCGGCGAGTCGCGTTAAAAAGGCGGCGAGGAGGAGAAAGGACCAAAATCGTTTCATCGACGGCGTCGTTAAGGCGTTATAATCGTCGCGACCGTTAAAGTACCGCCGTCGCGGCGGCGTTGGAGCGTCGCGATTGTTAAAGGGCTGCGTCGCGGCGGCGTTGGAGCGTCGCGACCGTTAAAAGGCGGCGTTAAAAGGAACGGGGGCCGGTGCGCGGACGTTCGGCGACGAGACGGGCGACTTCGCCGGAGTCGAGCGCGGCGCGGAAAGCGGCGAGGTCGGGGTAAACGACGTCGCTCAAAAACTTGATCGCCCAGTTCGTCGCCAGCGGGGAAATCGTCAAAATCAGCGCGCCGTTGCGCCAAGCCTCCCAAATTTCAATCGCGGTGCCCATCGACGCTTCCGGAACAAACGCAACGAGAACGTCAATTTCCGTTCCGCACATTCGATTGTGTCCCAAAAACGTTTTTTTGCCCTCTTCCGGCGAGTAAAAGAGGGAGTCTTTGTTGCGTTCGAACGGATCGTAAACGTCGGCGTTCGGGAAAGCGATCGTCAACGCCGCTTTGATTTCGACGCGGTAATCTTGCGAGTGAATCGCTTCCTCAACGATCGAGCCTTGCATCAAACCGGCGATAAAGAATTTTTTCATTTGGTCAATCTTTCAAACGGCGCCGAGCGATGGACGACGACGCAAAAAAAAGAAAACGACGGACGCCGAAACGTCCGCCGTCGGAAACCGTCGCGTCAAGATAGACGGGAACGGTAAAATGGGGAACCGAGGAGCCGCGCGATCAGT
>JAFYVO010000072.1 GCA_017549085.1 Thermoguttaceae bacterium | reverse complement strand
GTCCAATCAAGCCGATTACTCCAAGTGCGCCGAACTGGCGGGGGACGCTTTTTCCGCCGCCGCCGAGGCGACGGACGACGAGGCGCAAAAAGCGAACTGCTGGAATAAAGCGGCGAAACATTACGATCGCGCGAAACTTTGGGCGAAGGCCTTCGAGGTCTGCGAAAAGGCGCTCGCGACAAATTTCGAACTCGAATTGGGGAGGTTGCGACGCGGGCGAGCGCGGTTCTTCTTGGCGTTCGAGGAGAACCGTCCGGTCGATTGGCGCGCGCTCGCGCTCGATCTGGACGGCGCCGAGTTGCCGACGGCCAAGCGGTTTACGGACGAACCGGACGAATATTGGGCCGAAACTTGGGTGATTCGCGCTTTGTGCGGATGCGACAAAGCGGAGAACGCGACCGACGAGAGCGCGCGGCAAAGAGGATACCGCGACGTCTTGGCCGCGATCGACGAAGCGTTAAAGGAAGACGCGGCGTTGAAGTATACCTTCGGGGGGACAACGTTCCATATCGACGCGATCGGAAGCCAAGTCGCGACGCGCTTGTACGAGTTGACGAAGAACGACGAGTACCGCAAAGTCGCGAGGCGTTACGCGAGAATGGAGTTTGACCGCAATCGACCGAACGAAAGGCAGGTTGTTCTGGAATGATGAAAAAGCGGGGGGGGCGAACGGTCGCGCTTGGGCGTTGGACGGCGCTCGCGTGCGCGGCGCTGGCGGCGTTGACGTGCGCGGCGTCGTCGCTTGCGGCGCGGGAGACGATTTCGGAAGTTCGGCGCGGAGCCTTCATTATAAGGGCCGATTTCGACCTAACGTCGCTGAGCGACAAGTTGGCGCTTTTGGACGCGTTGAACGTCGAGATGCGGGCGGCGTTGCGTTTGCCGGAGTTTCGCGAGAACGTCGTCGTGCGCGTTTTTCGGAACGAAGCGGCTTGGCGCGAGTTTCAACGCAAGAATATGGGGGGCGCGCCGTACCGTCGCGCGATGTACGACCGAAAAAATTACCTCTTTGACCGCGACGACGCGCCGGGGCGCGTTTACCTTTGCCTTAATCCCGAATTTGACAAGGATTTGCGACACGAAGGCGCGCACGCGATCTTGGGCGCGGCTTTTGGGCGCGGCCTTCCGATTTGGCTTGACGAAGGGATCGCGGAGTATTTTGAAGCGGCGCCGGAGGAGCGTTTGACGAATCCGGTTTGGCGCGCGCAAACGGTCGAGCGGTTGCGTCGCGGGAAGTTTTCGACGTTGGAGTCGCTCGAAAAAATCGTTGGAATCGAGGGGATGACCGTCGCCAAATACGGCGATTCTTGGGCTTGGGTTTGTTGGTTTTTGAACGGTCCGGAAGCGGCGCGCGAAGCGTTTCGTCAGTATCTTGGGGACGCGGGGGCGGGGAAACTTTTCGCGCCGAAGGCGAGCAAGCGTTTGAAAGGGATCGCGAAAGACGGCGGAGCGGACGCGTCGTTGCGTCGCTTTTTCTTAGCGGAGTGATTGTCGACGGAGCGGAGTTTTCTTCGCTCCGCTTTTTTTATCGGAGCGATTGTCGGCGGTTGGTCGTCTTCTTCGCGTCGCTTTTTTCTCGGAGCGATTGTCGACGGTTGGTCGTCTTCTTCGCGTCGCTTTTTTCTCGGAGCGATTGACGGCGGTTGGTCGTCTTCATCGCGTCGCTTTTTTCTCGGAGCGATTGTCGGCGGTTCGCCGTCTTCATCGCGTCGCTTTTTTAGCGGAAAATCGCCGTCGGAGTAGGAGCGCGTCGCGTCGCCGAGCGAGCGAAATCGGTTGGCGCAAATAAAAACGACCGTCGGCGTTGGGACGTCGGCGGTCGTTTTCTTAGGAGCGCGTCGACGGCTTGCGCGCTTGGGCCGCGCCGTCGAACGAGGGAGCGGAACGCGCTAAGGCGCTCCGTTTTTAAGGGGCGGGACTATTCCGCGTCCGAACGAACCGAAAAGCCCTTGAAGAAGAAACCGTCCGATTCAACCGAGCCGAAGAACGCGCTCGCGCCGACTTGAACGTTCGCTTCGTCGAACGGCGGGAGCGCCGAACCGTCGATTTTTTGCGAGTCGTAACGTTGATCCGGCGAGCTCAAAATCGCTTTCAGGAGCTTCGACGTGATCGTTTTCCCTTCCGGCGTTTTGCCTTGACGGAACAGCTCGTAATTGGCGCGCAAACCGTCGACGTTGCGAGCGTACCCTTGGATAAAGAGTCCGTTCGTCTTGCGCGTTTCGGACGCCAGCAAAGCGAGAACGCGCTCGTGTTCCGGCGAGTCCATAATCGTCGCCGCGCCCGCTTCCGTTTCCTTAAGTTTCGCGCGCAGATATTGGACGTCGTTCGAAACGAAGAGGCAACCGTTCGCGACGCCGAAAACCGCGCCTTCGATGATTTCCGTTTCCGGGCCCGGCGTCGAAGCGGCGGAGACGCGCGAACGCGACGACGGTTGCGTCGGACGGGTCGGGCGGGTCGGACGAGTCGGGGCGCGACGCGTCGACGAGGCGGACGTTTCCGCGGAGGCGCCGCCGTTCGGCGAGTATTGCCAAAACGCTTGACCGTCGAGTTCCAACGCGACGAAGTCCGGGTCGGAGTCGAACATGCGACCGAGCGTTTCGCGCGCCGTTTCTTCTTTGCCTTCCAAAATGTTCAGCGAAACGACGTATTTTTCGCCGTCTTCCGCGCTCTTCGGGTCGATCGCGTTCGTCGACGTGAATTGGCGTCCGAAGTTGGCGAAAAGATCGGAGCCCAAGTTGACTTGCGGGCCGTTGCGGTCTTGTTCGAGGGAGGCGAGGACGTCGTTCCAAGCGCCTTCGGTTTCCAAAAATTCGTCGAAGAGCGGGCCGAAGTTGTTGAACGCCGTCAACGCGTTCAGGTTCGCGGTCGTGTAACGGTTCGCGTTCGGGCCGACCCAAGACGGCGGCGTCAACGATTCGACGTTGCTGAACGCGAGCATTTTCAGCGCGAGGGTCGGCGGGGACGGAATATAAACTTTGACGCGGTAAATCGCTTCAAAGTCTTCCGACGCGAAGTCGAGAACGCCGCCGACGCCTTTGACGCCGTCGAAACCTTGCTTCGCCAAAATGACGAACGGCGAACGAGCGTTAAGCTCCGACGCCGGCGTCAGCGAACGGATCGCTTCGCCCGCTTCCAACGGTCGACCGAAGAAGCGAACTTGCGGCGTCGCGGAACCGCCGGCCGCGGCCGCGTCTTGAACGCAACGGCGCATAATCGCTTGGTATTCCGGCTGAGTCGCGAGGGAAACTTTAGTGTCGCCCGCCAATTTGCGAAGGAGCAGCTCGGCGAGGTATTTTTGGTCGGTCGCCAACAGGAGTTGCGGGTGCGCGACGTAATACGCCTTGCGCGCCGTCGGGTGCGTTTCGTCCGGCGGGAAGGTGAGGACGGTCGCTTCGATCGACTTCGTTCCGACGGCGAGACGTTCTTTCGACGCTTCGCCGAGTTTCGCCGCCG
>JAFYVO010000071.1 GCA_017549085.1 Thermoguttaceae bacterium | reverse complement strand
GCGAACCAAACCGGGCGGCAGATGTGGACGTCGTGTTCGCGCGCTTTCGAACGCCTCGACGGCGTAACGCCTTACGTCCTCTGCACCGGAAACCACGACTACGGGCCGGACATTTTCCCGGAAGGGACGCACTACGGCGTTCGTTCGTCCGAGACCCGCGACTCGCTTTTCGGCGAATTTTTCCCGATCGAGCGCAACCCGCTTTGGAAGGACGTCGTCGTCGAGTGTTTCCCTAACGCGTTTGGTAAAAAGACGTTGGAGAACGCCGCGTACGAGTTCGAAGGAACCGGCGGGCAAAAGATTTTGGTCGTCGCGCTCGAGTTCGCGCCGCGTCCGGAGACGCTCGAATGGGCGAAAGCGCTCTTCGCTCGACCGGAGTACGCGAACCATTTTGGTATCGTGTTGACGCATTCCTATTTAAGACCTTATACGGCGGGACTTGAACGCGACGTGAAAGAAGGATACGGCCTGAGCAAAGCGGGGGGCGCGGCCGGCGAAACGATTTGGCAGAAGTTGGTGCAACCCTCGACGAACATTCGACTTGTGATCTGCGGGCACCACTCGACCGCCGACAATATGGAGGGCTGCACGGGCTTCCGCGTCGACAAAAACGTCGCCGGCAAAACGGTTTCGCAACTCCTGTTCGACACGCAAGCGGTCGGCGGCGGCTGGGAAGGGAACGGCGGCGACGGTTGGCTGCAACTCCTTGAATTTTCAAAGGATATGAAGACGGTGAAGGTGCGGACGTTCTCGCCGCTCTTCGCGATTTCGCCGACGACGCAAGCGAACGCCTGGAACCGCGAAAAGTATTGCGAATTCGAGTTTAACATCGAATGACGTTAAATCGCAAAACGGCGACGGCTCGTTTATCGGAGCGATCCGTCGCCGCGTAAATCGGGAAGCGTTCGGCGTTTGCGTCGAACGCTTTTTTGATGTTGACGCGGCGTCGCAAAACAGTCGCGAAGGAACGCGACGGCGAAGACGTTAGCCTAGAATCGCCGAAATTAAAATTTGCAGCGCCGTTAACATGTTCAAAATCAAGACGAAAGGAACGAAGAAGCGCTCCGGAATCGCCCGGTAGAGCCGCCGCCCGGCGAACGCTCCGACGAGGAGGCCCGGCGCGAAGAAGAGCGTCAACATAAACGTCGACGCGTTCATCATTTGCGCGTCGACCGCGTCGAATCCGAGGTTCGATTTCACCGCCGTCGCCGCGAGCAAAAGCGGGATTTTGCTGACGTTGACGATAAAAAAGAAAACGGCGTTCGTTCCCATAAAGCGATGTTTGTCAAGGTTTTGCGACGCGAAGTAAGCCGCCGAAACCGCGCCCGCGGCGTTCCCAAGCATCGTCGTCAACCCGGCGAGCGTCCCGCAACCGATTCTAAAGGGCGCGCTCGTCGAGATTTGCGTCCAACCGAGGCGTTTGCGAACGAACTCGAAGAGCAAAATCGACGTCGCCAAAATTCCGACCGTCAGCTTGAATTGCGCGTTGACCATAAAGCACATCGCCGCCGCGCCGCCGAGCAGGCCGACCCCGACCGGCGTAAAAAGTCGACGCAACAGCTTGAAATCGCAGTCTTTGCGGTAAAACCAAACCGCCGCGACGTCGCCAAGAATCAAGAGCGGAACGACCGCGCCCGAAGCGAACATCTCCCGCCCGCGAAACGCGGAAATCATCAGCAAACACGCGAAAAGGCCGACGCCGGGAACGCCGGTTTTGGAAACGCCAATCAAAAATGCGGCGCACAACCCGACGACCGCCGTCGTCGCCGTCAATAAAGATTCAAGCGGCATATTGTTTAAACCTTGAAAAACGCGTCGTTTACCGCCGACGCCGAACGGTCGCTCTCAGGCGACGGCGCCCGAGCGTCGACGTTTAATTATACGTCTTTTTTTATTTTGCGCAAGGCGGGCCGGAACGCGGCGGCTCGTTAAAACCAGCTTTTTGCTTCTTTTCTTTAAATTGCGTAAATGTGTAAAAATCGACAAAATCTGAAAAATCTTCATAAAAGGGTGAAGAAAAGAACGCGCGATGGTCGAAGAGGAAACTAACTTTCGTTTTTTTAGCTAAAAACGGGAGGGTGTTAGCGTCGCGCCGTCGCTAAGCCAACGTTTTAGAGGCGACGTAATTGTTGTTCGGCGTTCATTTTGCGAGACGCATAAGTCGAGAAGCGGTAATGTTTAAGTTGATTGGCGATTCTGAGAAACGAGAAGCGCAAAAGTGGCGAGGGCGATTCGCCATTCTTGAATCTTCGAAAATTGTCGCAATCCTGAGCGTTTTAGCTTTTGGCGCGAACGCTTTGTCCTTCGTTAACGCCGCGACGCCCTCTCTACGCTCGGAAATTTTGACGACGGAAGACGCAAGCATTTACGGCGAAGACGATTACGAAGATCGCGAAGAAGACGACGAGGACGAGGAAGAAGAAAACGAATTGCGCGACGACGCGACGGAGAGCGACGCGGAGAAAACGCCGGACGTTCTTCGGGACGAGTCGGCTATCCCGTTGGAATCT
>JAFYVO010000070.1 GCA_017549085.1 Thermoguttaceae bacterium | reverse complement strand
GTTTCATCTTCCAACGTTTATCTCGTCAACGGCGCGTTTTACACCGTTTCATCCTTCGACGTTTCGACGTCTGTTTTCGCCGCGTCGCCGACGGCGCCGTTATCGCGCGCTTGCCGCTCCGTCCAAATTCGGAACGCTTGCGCCAAAATAATCCCGGTCGCCATACAGCCGAACGTGTACGACGCGCAGAAAAGGGACGCTTCCGGCAACTCGGCGAAGTACCGCGCCGCCAACGCCGTCCCGAGTCCGGCGTTCTGCATTCCGACTTCGATCGTCAGCGCTCGCCGCATCCCGCCGTCGAGCCCGATCGCCGCGCCGCCGAAGTAACCGGCCAAGTACCCGCCGACGTTCAGGAACGCAAACGCGCCCAAAAGCGCCGGCGTCAACGACGACAACGACGCGGCGTTCTTCGCGACGACCGCCGCGATAATCCAAATAATCGCAACGTTTGCGACGATTTCCGCCAACCGCTCCGCCCCCCTTTGCCACCAGCCGAAGAGTCGCGAGAGCCCAAAACCCAGCCCGACCGGCGCGACCACGGTAATTAGCAAATTCAGCATCACGTCGCCGACCGGGAGCGAAATTTTTTCCCCGCTCAAGAAAAACGCCAACGTCAGCGGCACGACGACCGGCGAAAGAAGCGTCGCCGACGTCGTCAAGCCGACCGAGTAACTGACGTTCCCCCGCGCCGTCAGCGTCAAGACGTTCGACGCCATCGCGCCGGGCACGCACCCGGCCAAGATCGCGCCGACGAACGCCCCGCCCTCCAAGTCGAACAACTTCGCCGCGCAAAACGCCAACGTCGGCATCGACAAATATTGAATCGCCGTCCCGCCGAGCGTCTTCGGCCAACGTTTCGCGACCGCCTTCACTTCGTCGAAGGGAAGAAGCGAGCCGACCGCCGTCATCGTTACAAAAATCAACGCCGACATGCCGTTCGCCGTCAACAGGAACGGATTCGGGCCCGATTCGCCGACCCAACGCGGCCAAAAGTACGCGACGACGCAAGTCGCGATCAACCAAAGAAGCAAGTATTTCGACAAAAGACGCTTAACAAGATTCATCGCCGCGCTCGATTCGTTCGGAAATTTCGCCGCCGAACGCTCCGACCGCCGCTTCGCCGCGCGGAACGCCGACGCCAAGAAAAACCCGACGGCGCTCGACGTTAAAATCGGGTTTTCGCTTAAAAAAACGCCGATTTTCTTCCGTCGCCGCGCCGCTTGCCGTTGAGAGCCGCCGTTAAACTCGCCGTCTCTCGCTCAATTCAACTCTTTACCAACGCGCTTTCCGCTTCGTTCGCTCAGTCGCGAGCGCGGATCGCCGAGCCGGTCAACCCGGAATACGAAACGCGGTCTTCCGGATGCCAAAGGGGCAGGCCCTTGCGGACGCGCTCGGCCAAGACTTGCACCTTCGCCGGGGAACCGGCCGGAGCGTCGGTCGGACAGAACTCGTCGGTAACGACCGGAACAAAGTCTTCGTCGTGTCCGGTCTCCATAATCGCGTCAAAAACGTTGCGATTACGACGTTGCGGCTCTTCAAGACGCGCTTCGGCGATCAGTTGCATTTCCTCGTACGAGCCGAATTCTTGCGGTCGCTTGGTTTCGTCGGCGCCATTCAGCATAATTCTTGCTCCTCTCACATAAAATATTCGTTAAAAACGCAAAGCGATTTCGCGTAAAAACGCTTCCGTTTTCTATTTTCTATTCCCGCCGCAGTCGCAACCGCCGTCGTTCTCCGAAACGCCGACGTCGGCTCAACGCCAGATTCACGCCGAAAGTCGAGCGTCGTTTCTTTACGCTACTTTGCCCCGCGCCATTGCGCCGCGCGACGAAAAATAAGAAACGCTCGTCGTTCCGTTTAGCTCAAAAACGACTCGATAAAAATCACTCGGCAGAGCGAGAAAGCCGCCGCGAAAACGCCGATTCTTTCTCTATTTGAAGTCGCGCCGCGCCGTCGCCCCTTATTAGCCGCCCGTTTCGAACGTCTTTAACGCCTTTGCGGGGGTAATCGTCAAGGTCGGAAAGGGGAAAACCGCGCGACCATTCGACGCTTTCCAATTATACTCAACCCCCTTGCAATTGCAAGCGCTTTTTTTAACATTTCTGAAAATTTTTCATAAAAAGATTACCTACCCGTTAAAAAAGCGACTTTTTCGGTAGATTTTCCTCGTTTCCAAGACGCGTTCTTCCCCCTTTTTTTCGCCTCCGACGTCGGTTTTTTCCCGTTATTTTTCGTTTTTTCCTCCCGTTTTTCCCCGTTTTACATCGTCCGTTCGTCCTCTTTTCCCATCGCGATTTTCGAGTACAAAATCCGTTGGCTCCGGTAAAGCCCGACGCGCCCGGAAGTCGCGAACCCGACGCCGCAGACGATCGCGAACAGAATCGCGTTTTGCTCCCCAAAAAGTTCGACGCTCAACACGATCGACGTCAACGGGCAGTTCGTCGCGCCGCAAAAAACGCCGATCATTCCGAGCGCGGCCCCGAGCGTCGGGTCGATCCCCAACGCTCCCCCGGCGACGCAGCCAAACGTCGCGCCGACGGAGAAAACCGGAACGATCTCCCCCCCTTTAAACCCGGCGCCGAGCGTCACCGCGGTCAAAACGGTCTTCCAAAAGAACGCGTCCGGAGCGGCTCGTCCCGCCAACGCCTCCTCGACGAGTCCGATCCCCGTCCCGTTGTAAGCGTTCGTCCCGAGCGCGAGCGTTCCGACGATAACGCAAAAAGCCCCGAACGCGACGCGAATATAATCGTTCGGAAATCGCGCGAAAAACGACCGAGTCGTCCGGCGAACCGTCGCGCAAAAGAAAACGCAAACCGCTCCGCAAAGCGCGCCGAAAAGAAGCGTCCGTCCGACCAACGCGATCGACGTTTCCGGAAAATCCGGCAGCTCGTAATGAAACGGCGCCAACCCCAACGACGCCGGTATCGCGCTCCCGACCAACGCCGCGATCAACGCCGGCGTCAGCGCCGGGTAATAAACGACGCCGACGCAAGCGATCTCCAACGCGAAAACGGTCGCCGCCAACGGCGTTCCGAAAACCGCCGCGAAACCGCCGCTCATCCCGCAAAGAATCACGATTTTCAACGCCGTCGCGTCCAAGCGGAAAAGGCGTCCGGCCCCGAGCCCGACGCAACCGCCCAACTGCAACGCCGCGCCTTCGCGCCCCGCCGAACCTCCGCAAAGCTGGGTCAGCGTCGACGTCAAAAAGATCAACGGCCCCAACCAAAGAGACGCTTTTTTCTCCGAAGTCAACGACGCGACGACGCGGTCCGTCCCCGCGTCGACCGAAAGCCGCGCCGCGTTGTAAAGATAGACGATCGCCAAACCAACCGCCGGTAAGAAAAGGAGCGCCCAAGGGAAACCGCCCGCGTAATTCGCCGCGAACCAACGACTCGCCGCGTTCATCGACGTCTGAAAAGCCGCGCCGACGACGCCCGCCGTCAAACCGACTCCGGTCGCAAAGAGCGCTTGCCGCCCCAACGATTCGAGCCGTCGCCCAACTTGCCGCGTCGACTCGCCGTCTCGCCGCAACGCTTCCCGCGCCCTTTCAAGCGGCGTCTTGTCTCGCTCCGAACTCGACGGCGGCGGCGCGTCCTCCACCCCCGACGGTCGAACGCGAGGCGTCGTTTTTTCCTCGTTCCACATTCTTCTAACGCTTTTTATTCTTCGCGTCTCCTCGTCCTCCCGGCGCGCGCCAAAGTCCGACGGGCTCGGCTCCGCGCCGCCAAGCCAATACAATATACAAACTTTTCTCAAATCGACAAGCCCCCGCAAGTCCCCTTCTTTCCGCCTCCGCCCCGCCTAATTCGACGAAACGCGACGCGCGTTGCGGCGAAGTCCCAAAAAAATTCTAAAAATTTTCGATAAAAATCGGAGAAATTTCCGGTTGCCCCTTGAAAATGCCCGCGCGAAAAAATACAATAATAGACGCGACGTTCGAATTTTCCTAAACGAACGCGCCGTCGACGACGCGCGCCCGACCTCCGTTCGTCTCCGACGGCCGAACTCGCCCGACGTTTTTTGGTTATCTTACTCAAAACGTCGCCATTTCGCCCATAATATAATTAACAAGCTATTTTTAATCGACACAACGCGCGTCAACGCCGACTTCGCCGCCGCTCGCCCTCCAATCCTTGGGGCGACGACGCGCTAAGCCGACAGGGGCGTTCGAGGAGAAAAGTATGTTAACGAGAAAAGCTCTCGTCGATCACGCGATCCAGTTTAAAAATCCGGAACGCGTCCCCGTTTGGGTCGACGGCGACAACATCGGCCTGAGCGATATTTTGACCTACGACCTGTCCCTGCCGGATCCGAACGACCCGACGTTAAGCGAATGGGGCTTCCGACGCGTTCGCCGCCCGGACGGTTCCTGGGTCGTTCCGGTCGAACCGACGCTCCCCGAATGGCGCCAAGTCGACGTCTACCAAGCGCCGCCCCAAGACGTGAAACGTCGTTTGGCCCGCGTCCCGCAAGCGGCGAAAGTCTGCGGCGACCGTTACCGCCTCGCTAGTTTCGGGCTGAGCGGCTACTCCGTGTACTCCGCCCTGCGCGGCGCCGAACTCAGCGCGGTCGACTTCCTCATCGAAACGACCCGCTTTATGGAGCGGATGGAGCTCATTTTCGAATTCGAAACGGATATGTTCGACCTCCTCGCGCGCAAAGGTTTCCACGGAATCGAATTCTGCGACGACTGGGGCCCGCGCAAAACGTCCCGCGTTACGCTATCCCTATGGCGCGTTCTCTTACGCGAACACTACGCCAAGCAAATCAAACGGGCGAAAGAAGTCGGGCTGCACGTTTGGTTCAGCGTTTCGGCGGAGTGCGCGGAATTTTTCGGCGACCTGCGCGAAATCGGCGCCGACGTCGTTCGCGTCGAAACGCAAGCGACGAAAGAGTGCGCGTCGCTCGGTCGCCTGCACCGCGGTCGCCTCTGCTTCGCGACCCGCGTCGACGAGCTTTACGGTCAAGAAACGTCCGCCCAAACGATCCGCAACGTCCGCGAATGCCTCGGCGTCCTCACCGACGGTTTCATCGCGACGATCGGCGCCAACGTCTCGCACGAAAATATCCGCGGTATTTACGATATCGTTAAAGAATTCAAAAACGCTTAATTCCTCCATCTTCCAACGCTTTACCGGCGCGCGTCTCGAACAACGATCGTCTCGAGGACGCGTCGCGTCGTTTCTTGCCCGACTTTTTCGGGCCAAACGACGATTCTAGGGAGTAAATTGGCAAAAATTGAGTCGAGAAGGCGTTTTACTCCTTGACGTTGGAAAAAATTCTGGTATGATACAGCTTCCAAGCGGACTTTTATCGGCGTAATTTCGCGCCCCCGCCCTTTATTATTAACGGCGGGCGAAAAGTCGCGGCGCGAAATCGCTTTGACGATATAAAGCATAGAGAGAGTTTATCAAAAACTAACGAGAGAGTTTCAATGCCGACAATCAATCAACTGGTGCGTAAAAACCGCAAACAACAACACAGCAACACGAAGACCCCGGTTCTCGAAGGCTGCTCGCAAAAACGCGGCGTCTGCCTCTTGGTCCGCACGATGTCTCCGAAGAAACCGAACTCCGCTCTTCGTCGCATCACGCGCGTTCGTCTCTCGAACAACAAAGAAGTTACCGTTTACATCCCGGGCGAAGGCCACAAACTCCAAGAACACTCCATCGTTCTTATCCGCGGCGGTCGTATTCGCGACCTCCCGGGGGTTCGTTACCAAGTCGTCCGCGGTACGTTGGACGCGACCGGCGTCGACGGTCGTCGTCAAGCGCGCAGCCGTTACGGCGCGAAAAAGAACGCCGGTCCGGCGAAAAAACGCTAATTCCCGACGTTTCGCGACGCGCCTTTTCCGGCTCGTCCCGTCGTCGAGCGACGTTTGTTTTTCCAACCGTCGCAACCGTCCGTTCCTTATTTTGTCGAACGGGCGACCTATTTAACCAACAATTAACGCGTGAAGTCCTGCGAAACGGCAGTTTCGTAAGCAACGTCGCCCGGGCCGTTCCGGCCTTTTGGAGACGGAGTAACGTCGGTTGTTTTTTACCGGCCTTAAACTCTCTCGTTCTCTCGTTGCGACCCGTTGCGTTCCGGACTTCGATTTGAATATTAGAAAGTGTGAAACGCTATGGGTCGTATTACCGCCAGTAGAAAACAATTGAAAGGCGATCCGGTCTACGGTTCGCTGTTGGCCAGCAAATTCATCAACTGCTTGATGTGGGACGGCAAAAAGACCGCCGCGCAAAAGATTTTCTACGACGCGTTGGAAATCATCCGCACGAAAATCGAAGACGTCGAGCCGCTCGAAGTTTTCACGACGGCGCTTGAAAACGTCAAGCCGAGCATCGAAGTTCGTTCGAAGCGCGTCGGGGGCGCGTCCTACCAAGTCCCGATGCCGGTCAAAGCGAACCGCGCTCAATCCCTCTGCATCCGCTGGATCCTGATGGCCGTCCGCGACAAGAAGGGCCAACCGACCGCGCAAAAGCTCGCCGCCGAACTCTTCGACGCTTACAACAAGCAAGGCGTCGCCTATACGAAGCGCGAAAACGTTCACCGTATGGCGGAAGCGAACAAAGCGTTCGCTCACTTCGCGAACTGATCGCCGAATTGACGCGCCGCGTTTTTTCGAGTTTTTCGAAAGTCGGCGCGTTTACTTGACGCGACAAAAAAGCGTTTTTCGATTTTGGTCGAAAAACGCTTTTTTATTTCTTGCGATTCCGCGTTTTCCGCGTTTTCGGCGTTTCGGCGTTTCGGCGTTTCGACGTTTCGCCGTTTCGCCGTTTCGCCGTTTCGACGTTTCGACGTTTCGACGTTTCGACGTTTCGACGTTTCGACGTTTCGACGTTTCGACGTTTCGACGTTTCGACGTTTCGCCGTTTCGCCGTTTCGCCGTTTCGCCGTTTCGCCGTTTCGCCGTTTCGACGTTTCGACGTTTCGACGTTTCGACGTTTC
>JAFYVO010000069.1 GCA_017549085.1 Thermoguttaceae bacterium | reverse complement strand
GGTTTTCGCGAGTTTTTCGCCGACGGCGTTCGCGGCGGAACCTACCGCGCTTACCGCTTTACCGGCGACGCTCGCGGTCGCTCCGACAAGATTGACGGCGCCGCCGACGACGTTTGCGGCGGTTCCCGCAGCTTGAAACGCCGTGCCGGCGATTTTTCCAAAGAGTTTTTTATCGGCCATTTGAAAAATTTCCTTGATCTGTCGGCGTTAAGTTTTGGACAAACGAGGCGCGGCAAAAACAGCGTCGTTACAACGAAAAATAGGAAAGAAAAAGGAAGCCGCGTTTCGCCGACTCGAACGAAACGCGGATAACGGAGGAATGGAACGCAAGTCTGCGAACCGTTTAACGCGGTTAGTCGCCGCAAATGACGCGGAACCCGGCGTCGCGAACCGGGAAGTTCGCCGGGAAATAACGTTCGGCGTCGAGCGTCGCCTTGCGCGCTTCGGAGCGCCAAGAACCGCCGCAAAGGACCTTTTTCGGCGTCGTCGAACTTTCGACGACCGCGCCGCTTGCGTCGACGACTTCGCGCGTTTGAACGACTTCCGACGACGTCCATTCGGCGGCGTTCCCTTGAACGTCGAAGAGCCCGAACGGGTTCGCCGAGTACGAGCCGACCGGCGCCGAGACGCGACTGCGGTCGTCGACGTTCCAGTCGGCCGGACGCCAAGCGGGCAGGTTGTCGGCGCGACCGGCCCAAGAGAACGGGTCGATCTTGGCGAACGTCGAGTCGGCGAAGTTCTCGAACGGCGCGTAATCGGCGGCGTCGCCGAACCAGTTTTTCGCCGTCGTGTCGCCGCCGGACGCCGCGAAACGCCATTCGGACGCGGTCGGAAGACGGAACTCGCGCCCGGTCTTTTCGCTCAGCCAAGCGCAAAATTCGGCGGCGTCGTTCCAAGTCGTTCGCGCGACCGGCTGCTTCTTGCGCGACAGGAGCCAACCGATTTCGCCCGGGCTGAATTGGATGAAGTCGCCGTATTCCAGCCCGGAGTCGAACGCCGGATTGAAGGCGCGGAACTGCTCGTTGCTGATTTCAAAGCGACTCGCGAAGAAATTCGTTCCGGGAATCGGAACCATTTCGAGCGTCAAGCCGTCGCCGAGGTCGACCGAGAACGGCTTGCGTTCGTCCGCTCCGTCGCGTCGCCAAGTCGCGGCGTCGGCGTCGGCGACTTTTTCAAGCGAAAAGCGGAGGCGGCGCTTCGATTCGGCGGACGCTTCCGACGTTTCGACCGGCGCGACCGGAACGGTCGGGTCGTCGTCGAGTCGCGGAACGCCTTGCGAGTAAAGTTGGCGCAGTTCTTCGCGGCGCGACCATTGGTTTTTGACGCGCTCCGGAATCGCGTAATTGCGAATTTCGCCCCAGTTGCCGTAATACGGCGCGGTTAAGTCGATCCAAGCGATCAGCTTCGCCCAAGACTCTTGGTCGAGTTCGACGCCGAAGTGGCCCGCTTCAAGGAGTTGGACGAGCGGGCTCGAGTCGGCGTGAAATTCGCGCGGCGTAAGAACCGCCATTTGGCTCTCTTTCGTCGAGACGTTGACGAAACGGCGCAGTTGGTAATAAGCGTTCGAATAACGGGACGCCGCGTCGATGTAACCGCCGTCGACGAGGAGACGTTTCGGCTCGGTTGGGCGGAAGTCCGGGATTCGGTCGAACGCGAACGTTTGGCGCGGACGTCGTTCGCTCGAACGAACGTCGGCGGGGAGCTTGCCGTCGGCGATCATTTTCGCGACCGTTTCGGAGTCCGGGCGGTGGCAGTCGACGCAGTAACGGTCGAGGATCGGCTGAATCTCGCGTTCAAAGGAGAAGCCGCGCGGCGTTCCGAAGAACGGTTCGATTTCGAGCGGTTTCATTTGACCGGCGAGCGCGCGCGGCGTCGTCGGCGACGTCGCGTTTTGATCTTCGTGACAGCCGACGCAGGAGACCGATTCGCCCGGAAGCGCGGTGATCCAGCTGCGCATCAGTTGGAGCGCTTTGCCGTTTTTGTCGATCGGTTGGAGCGCGACCGGCGTCATCGCGGGGATTTTGAAACTCGCGGAGCCGTCTTCGAGAACCGGAACCGTCCCGATAATGCGGCGCGGGTCCCAAGGACCGTCGAGCCCGACGCCGTGCGGCTCGGCGCCCATCCCTTGGTAGCTGAAGTGATAGCTGAAAACGCGGAGCGCGGCGACTTCTCCGCGTTCGACGCCTTTCAAACCGCGGCCTTCGTAAATATCGGCGATGAAAACGTCGGCTTCCGACGCGCCGGGGACGACGCGGTCGGGGAGGATCGGCTGGCGTTCGGTCGGGCGGAGCGGAATCGGTTCGAGGAACGCGTTCGCTTCGTCGCGGCAAAGGGTAACGACGTTGTCGAAAACGTCGACGAGGCAAATTTCCCAAGGCTCCGACGCGGAACGCTTGCAGGAAACGAGGAAAAATTCTTCCGAAATCGGGAACGGATGAACGAATTTCGGCCAAGTTTGCCCGATCGACAGGTCGATAACGGTCGGCTGGACTTCCTTGCCGTAACCGGGAACGCGTTGAACGGCGCCGGTCGCTTCTTGGCGACCGCGTTCCGGGTCGAAGACGACGAGGTCGCCGACGCGGGGCGTTTCGTGGTGCCCGCCGACGATCGCGACGAACTTCGAGGAGTCGCCGGGGAGCGGGCGCGCGCCGAACATCGCGGTCGGCCAATAGGAGCCGCTTCCGTAAAGCTCCGATTGGTTCGTTCCGTCCGGGTTCATGTGGAACATAATGCGGGAAAAGGCGTGCGGCAGGTCGACGTACTCCCAACGCAAGTACATAACGCGCCCGTTGTTGAGGACGACCGGGTTCCAGTCGTGGTCTTGCTCGAGCGTCAACTGTCGGACGGAGCCGTCTTTTTCGCGGAGGTAAAGGTTGCAGACGTGTCCGCTCCCGTCGATGCAGGGGACGCCGGTTTGGCAAGCGGTCGAGCAGAAGACGATTCGTCCGTCCGGGAGGTAGCAAGCGTCGTAATTGTCGACGTCCGGCGCCTCGATCGTCGGGAGGAGGACCGGGGCGCCCGCCGCGTTCCCTTCCGAGTCGAGCGGAAGTTCCCAAAGGCGCCAACGTTGCGCGAGTTCCGGGTTCGGGTTGCCGGAGTCCGGCGCGGAGAACATTACCTTGTCGGCGTCGTAATGGAGTTCGAGGTCGCCGACGAACTCGTCGTGTTTCGGCGCGTAAACGTCCGCCGTGGCGCCGGAACGGACGTCGACGCGAACGAGCGCGTTGCGGTAGCCGGTCGGCGGGAGGACGGAGTTGCTGTTGTAATTGTCGGGGAAGCCGAGTTTGCCGGGATCGCGACGGACGGCGAGGAACGCGTCGAAGTTGAGGTCGGGGTTGGCGAGGAGCGCTTCTTTTTGGAGCGCGGCAAAGGCGGCGTTCAGTTCGGCGGCGCTTTCGGCGTTGGCGACCGTTTGGGCGGTTTCGCGGAGTTCGGCGAGGCGTTCGAGATATTTTTCGCCGTTCGGGTAATCGTCGGCGAACGTTTCGACGAGGTGAGAAACGGAGCGTTTAAGCGCGTCGAAGTCGGGGAGGACGAAGGGCGGCGCGACGAAATCGGCTTCCGCGACCGGCGTTCCGACTTGTTTCAAGCCGTTGCGGAAAAACGCTTTGAGGTTGGTTTTGAAGGCCGGCGCGGCGCGGTCGAAGAGCGGGGAAACGCGCCAAGCGAACGCCGCCGCTTTGATTCGACCGGCGGTTTGCGCGTCTTTGCCGCTCTCGTCGAGCGCGACCAAAAGCGGGAGCGCGGGGCCCCCCGGCGTCGTCGCGAGCGTTC
>JAFYVO010000068.1 GCA_017549085.1 Thermoguttaceae bacterium | reverse complement strand
TCTATTACGTTCTCCACTTGCTTCTGTCGCTGAACCGCGACTAAGCGAGCGCCGCCGACGAAACCGCGCGGCTAAGTAAAATTGACAAAATTGGCAAAAACGGGCGCTTCGCGAAAGGAAGTCGCCCGTTTTTTGCGCGTTGAATTTGACGAAAAAAACGATTGAGCGCAAAAAAAGAGCGTCGGACGAACGTTTTTAAAAATTTTTTAAGAATTTTTTCGCGGACGCTTCGACGGCGTTTGGGGAGGCGGAGCGGCGGCAAATTGCGTTAAATAATGAGTTGAGACGGGCTCGGCGGAGGCGTTTAACGCGTCGACGTAAGTTTTTTCTTGAATTTTTCTAAAAAAAAACGCCGAGAGGCGCGCGAAACGCCGCCGCCCCCTTGAAAAAATAGCCCGCGTTGTTAAAATGAAAGGACGCCGTTAATTGGGAGGGCGTGATTTTAGCCGCGCTCGGGCCGCGTTTTTAGGAACGTCGGCGCGTCGCGAGAAAAGTTTGAGGAGACACCGTTATGGCGATCGGCGCCCATGAGTTTGATTTAAAACAACTGGTGTTGTACGGCGGTTCCTTTGGGCCGCGCGAAATCGACCAGTTGCGCGAAGAAATCGCTCGCGATTTAAAGAAATTCGACGAGTTAAAAGAAGCGATCGGCGAACTCAAAGCGAAAGACGAAGAAGAGTTGAGCCCGGCGGTTCGGGTCAAGCTCGGCGTTTGCGAGTTCTTGGTCGGAAATTACGCCGATTCCTTGGCCTCCCTGAAGAAGGGGGACGGCGGCGCGCTCGCGCAATTCTATTTTGCGAAACTCCGCGCCGTCAATAAAGAATACGACGAAGCGATCGCCGCGTATAACACCGCGCAATCGGCCGGTTACAACGTCGACGTTTGCGCGCTCGGACGCGCCGAAGTTTACCGCGAAATGGGCCGCCTGTCGCAAAGTTTGCAAGAACTCGACTGCCTCTCCGGCGCCATCGAGCAAACGGCGGAATACCTGTATCAACGCGGCGCGACCGTCGGCGCTATCGGCGGAAACCCGCAAGAATCGATCGCGTTGTACGAACGCGCTCTCGCCGTCGACCGCAACCATCCGGGCGCGCTCTTCGGGTTGGCGCTCGAAAACGAACGTCGCGGGAACGACGAAGAAGCGCTCGAATTGTACAAGCGCGCCGTCGCGCATTTCCCGACGAACGTCGGCACCCTCGTCAATCTCGGGATTCTTTACGAAGACCTCGAGATGTACGACCAAGCGATCATTTGCTTCCAACGCGTCCTCGACTCCTTCCCGACGAACGCCAAAGCCGCGCTCTTCTTGAAGGACGTTAAAGCGTCGAACGATATGCGTTTCGACGAAGACGAACAACGCAAACGCGACCGTATGGGCGTCGTCCTCAGCTTGCCGATCACCGACTTCGAACTTTCCGTCCGCAGCCGCAACTGCTTGGAAGATATGAAGATTCGCACCCTCGGCGATCTCTGCAAGCACACCGAGCAAGACCTCCTCGGGAGCAAAAACTTCGGCGAAACTTCCTTGGCCGAAATCAAGGAAATTTTGCAACAAAAAGGTCTCAAGCTCGGGATGCACTCGACCGAGCGTCAACCGGTCGAAACGGTCGAAACGCAACAACTGTCGCCGGAAGAACAAAGCGTCTTGGCGCGCGACGTCGCCGACCTGAAACTGTCGGTCCGCGCTCGCAAGTGTATGCATCGCTTGAACATT
Source organism: Thermoguttaceae bacterium (assembly GCA_017549085.1). Classification (GTDB taxonomy): domain Bacteria; phylum Planctomycetota; class Planctomycetia; order Pirellulales; family Thermoguttaceae; genus RUG369. Next base: position 9,662 of record JAFYVO010000068.1, on the reverse strand, counting down.
CAAACGATCGGCGAATTGGTCAAGCGTTCGGCGGACGAACTCCTCGAATGCAAGAACTTCGGCGTTACGAGCTTGAAGGAAATTCGCGAAAAACTGGTCAACTTCAACGTCAAGCTCCGCGGCGATTGATCGAGCGCGACGGGCGATTTTTCGAACGTCGGCGCAAGTCGGCGTTCGGAAAATAACGGCGAGTCGAGTTATGGAAGCGACCGTGCGGCGGCGCGTCGGCGAGAGACGACGATTCCGGCGAACGGTCGTTTTTTCTTGTCGCGGCGAAAAGCGCGGCAAAGATTGCGCGACTGGAAAAAACGGCGTTTTGAGCGAAGGGCGCCTGTTGACGGAGCGAATCGAGTCCGCGCTAAAACGTCGAGCCGGGCGGCGCGGTAAAACGGCGTTGGAACGAAAACGGAAAGAAGACTGCGACGCGGCGCGCAAACGCTCGAACGCGTTCGAAAAAGAGGCGGTTCGGCGAGTCGACTTTAAAGAAGCCGCGGGCAAACTGAGTCGAACGCGTCCGAAAAAGAGGCGGTTCGGCGACGATAAACGAGACGAGCGGCGCGGCGAAAAGCGTTTCGAAATAGGGAAGGTTAGCGTTGTTTAAATATAAATTGCTGAAAAAGGACGCGAAAACGGCGGCGCGGCGCGGCGAATTCACCACTCCTCGCGGCGTCGTGCAACTGCCGACCTTTATGCCGGTCGGAACGCGCGGTTCGGTGAAGGGCGTCGAAGTTGGGCTCCTTGAGGAAACCGGTTCGCAAATTGTTCTCGGGAACACTTATCACTTGATGTTGCGCCCGGGCGAGGAAATCGTCCGCGAACTCGGCGGTCTGCACAAGTTTTGCGGTTGGAAGAAGCCGATGCTGACCGACAGCGGCGGGTTCCAACTCTTCTCGCTGGCGAAACTTACGAAGATTACAGAAGAAGGCGCCGTCTTCCGTTCGCACATCGACGGTCGCAAGATCGCGCTGAATCCGGAACGCTCGGTCGCGATTCAAGAAGCGTTGGGCGCCGATATCGCGATGGTTTTCGACCACGTGATCGCGCTCCCGAACACGCGTCGAGCGGTCGAGGACGCGATGGAGCGGACGATTCGCTGGGCGGCGCGTTCGCAAAAAGCGCATACCCGCGACGATCAAGCGCAGTTCGGGATCGTGCAGGGCGGTCTCGAGTTCGACCTCCGTCGCCGTTGCGCCGAAGCGTTGGCCGAGATGGATTTCCCGGGGTACGCGATCGGCGGGCTCAGCGTCGGCGAAGAACCGTCGGCGATGTACGAGTGCCTCGACGCGACGACGCCGCATATGCCGGAGAATAAACCGCGTTACCTGATGGGCGTCGGGCGACCGGAAGACTTGCTCGAAGGCGTTTTGCGCGGCGTCGATATGTTCGACTGCGTGATGCCGTCGCGCAACGGTCGCAACGCGATGGCGTTCACCGATTACGGGCCGATGCGATTGCGGAACGCGCGGTACGAACGGGACGACCGCCCGCTCGAAGAAGACTGTCCTTGCCCGGCGTGTCGGCGGAGCCGCGCTTACATTCGCCACCTCTTCGCGACCGGCGAAATGCTCGGCCCGATTCTGTTGACGATTCACAACATTACTTACTACCAGCGTTTGATGGAGCGGGCGCGTCGAGCGATCGAGCAAGACGCCTACCTCGAATTTTATCGCGAACGGTTCGCCGGTTGGGCGGCGGGCGTTCCGGATTGACGGCGAAACGTTCGCGAAGAAGACGCGACCGATCGGCGGAAACGGTTGAGTTGAGTTAAATTAGGTAAGACGGGAAAACGAGGGCGACGCGTCGGGCGACCGGCGAACCCGCGACTCGTTTTTTCGCGACGCTCCAAAGTCGAGCGAACGGAGGCGCGCGATGAAATCGGCAAACGGCGCGAAGCCCAAATCGTTGGCGTTCAATTTGACGCCGTTGATCGACGTTACTTTTCTGCTCATCGTCTTTTTCGTTATGTCGAGTCAAATGATTAGCGACGAGACGGCGATGGAGATGACGCTTCCGCGCGAGACGTCCGGCGAAGCGGCGGAGAAAGACGAAACCGGCAAACTGATCGTCAACGTTCCGAACGCGGACGCGATTTTTATCGGAGCGAAGCGCGTTTCGTTGCCGGAGTTGCGCGAGCGGCTCGTTCGCGAAAAAAGTCGAGCGACCGGTCCGGTTTCGGCGCGAATTCGAACGAACCGCGACGTTCCGTACGGCGCGATCGAGCCGATTCTCGTCGCCTGCGCCCAAGCGGGCGTTTACGACGTTTCGTTCGCCGTCGTCGGAGAATGAGCGTCGAACGGGAACGACGATAAGGAAAACGATCGCGTTCGCGGACGGCTTCGCGACAAGAAACGCGCAAACGCCGAACGGTCTCGTTCGGCGTTTTTCTTTTTAAGCGGAACGGCGATCCAACGACCGTCGCGCCGAGTCGAGGGGACGAGCGTCAACGAACGAACGTCGAACTCGCGCCCTCTTCGATCCGAGCGGCGCGCCAAGCGACCGACGTAAGCGCCGCTTCCATTTGACGCTCGAGGAGCGAGGCCGGTTGGTTGCGCGTCAAGCGTTGGAGCAAAACGCCGCGCGACGTCGCGAATTGAATCGTCGGCGAGACGTTGACGCCGAATTCTTCGCAGAGTCTTTCGCCGTTTTCGGCGTTGACGTCGATTTCAACGCAAACAAATTTGCGCGACAATCGGGCGATTTCTTCGTTCGAAAACGTTTCGTCGAGCATCGCTCGGCTATGCGGGCAATTTTGCGCCATAAAGAAGAGAAGGAGCGGCTTGTTTTCAAGCGCCGCGCGCCGCGTCGCTTCGTCGAAGTCGGTCGAAAATTCGACCGTTTCGCGTTGGACGTCCAAATCGGTCGCGACGTTCGCGACGAGCGCGTCGGAGGAAAAACGAGGTTCGCGCCAACGAGACGCGGCGACGACGCCCGCGACGGCGGCAAGCGTCGCGACCCAAGTCGCGGTCGTTTTTATCAACTTATTCGGCATTGTAATCGCTGTTTTTTCAATCCGTTGAGACGTCGTTCGCCGCGTTCGCCTAAGCGAAGCGAAACGAAAGCTCGAAAAGGGCGTCGTTCCGTCGACGCCGACTCTCTTCTATTATGCGAAACGAAGCGAACGATTGCGGAACGAAGAAAATTTTTTGTTAAAAACGCTTCCTTCCGTTCGTCGTCGACCGACTGTTCGCGTCGAGTCCGCTATCGTATTATCGTTCGTTCTTGCCGGTCGACTTGAGCGCTTTTCTCGATTACTTTTCAAAGGACGAACGGGAACGGCTCCCGGTTGACGAGACGCGTAAAAGGGGTAAAATTGTTATGATCAAAGAGCGGTGGAATGAAATCGCCGCCTAAGAAGCGGTCGCGCCTAATTTTTAGCGTCGCCTCCGCCGATATAAAAGAGTATTGCGTCCGAAAGTCGCCATGGAGTCGCCCTCGTAGGGACTAAACGCGCGCTATATTGCGTTGGTCGAATCGCTTTTCGCGGTTCAAAATTTAGAAAAGAAGAACGCTTTCGCGGCGTCGTTCCGCGTCGAGCGGGGAAAGAACGAGTTTTCGCGCCGACAAGTTTGGAGGAACGGTCGACTAAGCGTCGCGACCGAGCGTTTCGTCAAATATCGAAACAACAGCGAGCGTAAAATGAAAATTGCCGTCGCCGGAACCGGTTACGTCGGCCTCTCTATGGCCGTTTTATTGGCGCAACACAACGAAGTTGTCGCCGTCGACGTGATTCCCGAAAAAGTCGAGATGTTGAACGCGAAGAAGTCGCCGATCGTCGACGCGGAAATCGAAGATTATCTTGCGAATAAAAAGCTGAATCTCGTCGCGACGACCGACGGCGATTCCGCGTATAAGGACGCCGAGTTCGTCGTCGTTTCGACGCCGACCAACTACGACCCGAGCCGCAACTACTTTGACACCAGCTCCGTCGAGTCGGTGATCGAGCAGGTCGTCGAAGTCAACCCGGACGCGGTCATTATCGTCAAGTCGACCGTTCCCGTCGGTTTTACCGAAAAAGCGCGCCGCGACTTCCACTGCGACAATATTCTTTTCAGCCCGGAATTTTTGCGCGAAGGCCGAGCGCTTTACGACAACCTTTACCCGAGCCGCATCGTCGTCGGCGCGCCGGTCGGGAACCGTCGTCTCGAAAAGGCCGCGCGAACGTTCGCTTCGCTCCTGCAAGAGGGCGCGATTAAGGAAAATATCGAAACGCGCTTCATGAACCCGACCGAAGCCGAAGCGGTGAAGCTCTTCGCGAACACCTACCTCGCGCTCCGCGTTTCGTTCTTCAACGAACTCGACACTTACGCCGCCGTCCGCGGACTCGATTCGAAGTCGATCATCGACGGCGTCGGGCTCGACCCCCGCGTCGGAACGCACTACAACAATCCGTCGTTCGGCTACGGCGGCTACTGCCTCCCGAAGGACACGAAGCAACTCTTAGCGAATTACAACGACGTTCCGCAAAACATCATCTCCGCGATCGTCGCCGCCAACGGCACCCGCAAGGATTTCATCGCCGACCAAATCATCGCGAAGAACCCGAAAGTCGTCGGCGTCTACCGCCTCACGATGAAAGCCGGGAGCGACAACTTCCGCCAAAGCTCGATTCAAGGCGTCATGAAGCGCGTCAAGGCGAAGGGGATCGAAGTCGTTATTTACGAACCGACGATGAAGGAAGACTCCTTCTTCAACAGCCGCGTCATTCGCGACCTCGAAGAATTCAAAAGCGTTTCCGACGTGATCGTCGCCAACCGCTACAACGACGATATCGCCGACGTCCTCGACAAGGTTTACACCCGCGACCTCTACTTCCGCGACTAAACCGAAACGACGTTCCCTCGACGGCGCGACGCTCGAACAAGAACCTCGCGCCGCCGCGCGACGAACGACGGAAGGAATGAATTATGAACGCGTTAGAAACGTTTGAAAAGACTTACAAAAAAGAGTCGGAAGGCGTCGTTTTCACGCCGTACCGCGTTTGCCCGATCGGCGCGCACTCCGATCACCAACTCGGCAAAATCACCGGTTTCGCCATCGACAAGGGAATCCGGATGGCTTACGCCGAAAAACACAACGGCGTCGTCGAGATTCAGTCGTTGCAATTCGACAAACGCGCTCAGTGGCACGTCCATTCGACGCCCGATTCGAAGCAAAACGACTGGGCCGACCATCTCCGCGGCGCGACGGTCGCGCTGAATTCGCGCTATCCGTTGAACGTCGGGCTCTGCGGCGTCGTCGAGGGCGAACTCCCGATCGGCGGACTTTCGTCGTCGGCGGCGGTGATCATTACGTTCTTGACCGCGCTCTGCAAGGTCAACGGCGTTAAACTGTCGCCGAGCGAATTGATTACGATCGCGCAAGAAGCGGAAAATAAATACGTCGGCGTCGCGTGCGGCAAACTCGACCAAAGTTGCGAAGTTTACTGTCGCCGCGACAACCTCCTTTATATGGATCTGCGCGACGAAAGTTACGAGCTGATTCCGGTCAATCCGGCGACGAAACCGTTCAAAATCGCCGTTTTCTTTAGCGGTTTGGAGCGGAGCTTGGCCGGCTCGGCGTTCAATATGCGCGTCGACGAGTGCCGCAGCGCCGCTTACGCCTTGAAGGCTTACGCCGGGCTCGAGTACGGCAAGTTCGGCGAAACGAACCTCCGCGACGTTCCGGTCGACGTCTTTCGCAAGTTTGAAGACCGACTCCCGGAAACTTGGCGGCTCCGCGCCGAACACTGGTATACCGAGTTCGAACGCGTCGAAAAGGGCGCCGAAGCCTGGAGAAACGGCGATATTGAAAAGTTCGGCGAACTCTCCTTCGCGAGCGGGCGCAGCAGCATTGAAAACTGGCAAACCGGGTCGCCGGAGTTGGTGAAGCTGTACGAGATTATGACGCGAACCGAAGGCGTGTACGGCGGACGTTTTTCCGGCGCGGGTTTCAAAGGCTGCTGTATGGCGTTGGTCGACCCGGCGTTCGCGGAAGAGATCGAAGCGAAGGTTACTCGCGAATATTTGGCGGCTTTCCCGCATCTCGAAGGGAAGTACTCCGCGTATTTTTGCGAAACCGCCGACGGCGCGACGCTCGACTGAGCGGCGTTCGACCGAAGGAAAGCGCAAGAAACGAAAACGGCGTCGAGCGGAAAACTCGGCGCCGTTTCGTTTTAGCGGGAACCGTCGGTCGCGTCGGTCAAAGCGTTAGGACGCGAGAGCGACGACAAGCGCGATCACGGTTGGATCTTTTCGACCGTTTTCGCGGCTTGTTGCAAGAATTCTTTGAGGTCTTCGAGACCGTCGCCGAGGTTCGTGTTGAGGAAGACGTCGACCGCTTCGCAGGCCATCCAGTCGCCCCAAATCATCGCGCCGAGGCAGAGGACGTTCGCGTCGTTGATGGCGCGGCACATCTTGGCGGCGAAAACGGATTCGACGACGGAAGCGCGGACGCCTTGGAAGCGGTTCGCGATGACGCTCATCCCCATCCCGGTGCCGCAGAGGAGAATCCCGCGTTCGCCTTCGCCGCGTTGGAGCGCTTCGCAAGCCTTAACGCAACTGTCGTAGTACGCGATTTCGGTGTTTTCTTCGGACGCGCCGAAGTCGATCACTTCGTGGCCCTTTTTCTTAAGGTGTTCGACGATCGCTTTGCGGAGCGGGAGAGCGAACGGGTCGGCGGCGAAAATAATTTTCATCGGGAGAAACTCCTAAATTTCGAGTAAAAGGCGAATAAAAGGCCTTTCGACGTCCCGCGAACGGTCGCCGAGGCGCGTTTTTCTTATTTTACCCGAAATACGCGGCGATTGCAAGAGCGCGTCCGCCGTTTCTTGGCGATTTTGGCGACGGTTTCGCGAGAACGAACGAAATTGTCGCGGCGCGCCGGTTTTGGCCGCGTTGTTCCGTTTTTTCGATTCGACGTTTCGTCGGGCGCCGTTCGGACGTAAAAAAACGCCGCGTCGGTTCGGACGCGGCGTTTCAAGGTTCTTTTTTAACGCTTAACGAACGGCGTTAGGCGCTTTTTCTCGTTTCTTGCGGCTCGGGCAAAATCGGCGCTTTCCCCTCGATCATTTCGCGAGTAACGAAGTAACGTTCGCCGGACGCGCGGTTCGGGAGGGAGGACGTCGGGTCGGGCGTCGCGCTTTCCCTAAGGGCCGCCGACGCGGGCGCCGCCGTTGCGTTTAGGCGCTTTTTCTCGTTTCTTGCGGCTCGGGCAAAATCGGCGCTTTCCCTTCGATCATTTCGCGAGTAACGAAGTAACGTTCGCCGGACGCGCGGTCGGGGAGGGAGAACATCGGGTCGAGCATCGCGTTCTCCATAATCGCTCTCAAGCCGCGGGCGCCGGTTTTGCGAGCGGTCGCGAGTTCGGCGACGGCTCGGAGCGCGTCGTCGGAGAATTCGAGTTCCGCGTCTTCCATTCGGAAGAGCTTCTGATATTGCTTAACGAGCGAGTTTTTCGGTTCGCGCAAGACTCGGCAAAGCGCGTCTTCGCTCAACGGTTCGAGCGCCGCGACGACCGGCAAACGCCCGACGAGTTCCGGAATCAGCCCGAACGAACAGAGGTCTTCCGACGTCGCGTTCGCCAACGTTTCCGACGTTTCGCGGCGTTGCGAGCCGCCGACGGTCGAAAAACCGATCGAACGCTTCCCGAGGCGGTTCTCGACGATCTTCTCCAACCCGACGAAGGAACCGCCGCAGATGAAGAGAATGTTCGACGTGTCGACTTGAATGTACTGTTGTTCCGGGTGCTTGCGCCCGCCTTGCGGCGGAACGTTCGCGACCGTCCCTTCGAGCATTTTCAAGAGCGCTTGTTGGACGCCTTCGCCGGAAACGTCGCGGGTGATCGAGACGTTTTGGCTCGTCTTGCCGATTTTATCGATTTCGTCGATGTAAATAATCCCGCGTTGCGCCAGTTCGACGTCGAAGTCGGCGGCGCGCAGGAGTTTCAAAATAAGGTTTTCGACGTCTTCGCCGACGTAACCGGCTTCGGTCAGCGTCGTCGCGTCCCCGATGGCGAACGGAACGTCCAGCATTCGAGCGAGCGTTTGCGCGAGGAGCGTCTTCCCGGAGCCGGTCGGGCCGAGGAGAAGGACGTTCGACTTGCCGACTTCGACGTCGTCGAGGTCGTTTTGCGTCATAATCCGCTTGTAATGGTTGTGAACCGCGACCGCGAGCGTCCGTTTCGCCAACGTTTGCCCGACGACGTAATCGTCCAACTTCGCGACGATTTCGCGCGGCGACGGGACGCGAGCGAACGGCGCGCCTTCGCCTTGGCGGCGCTTGCGTTCTTGCGTTAAGATCGATTGGCATAAATCGATGCAGTCGCCGCAGATGTAGACTTCGCCCGGCCCTTCGACGAGCGGCCCGACGTCGCGGTAGTTTTTGCGGCAAAACGAGCAGTAAGCGTTTTTCTTATTTTCGCTTCGATCGGAATCGAAGTCGTTGCGTTCTTCGGTCATTACGCGGCCTTTCCTTGCGCGTTGTTTTGCGGTTCGCGAGGGTTTCGGGAGCGGGGGCGGTTGCGTTGCGAAAACGAACCGTCGCTTTGCCGAACCGAGCGAGCGCGCGAAACGATTTTTTCGGTCGACGTCGAAACGAGCGAACCCGTTTCGAACGCGAAGCGACTTTGCCCTTCGTCGACTTTTATACGTCGCCGCCGACGAGAAAAACGGAAGCAAGCGTTTTTTTTGCGAAAAAAATCGAATCTTTTTCGCGCGAAAAAGCAATTTCGCGTTTTGTCGGAGCGAATCGGAGCGCCGCGCAAATCCGTTCCGCGGCGCAAAAAGAGGAATCGGCCCGGCGGCGCGCGTTTCTTGCGAAAAATACGAACGGCTCGGACTTTCGGTTTTTCGGGAACAAGCGGCGCGACGCTTTTTTTCGGCGGATTGAGAAGTTTTTGCGCTGTTTGCCGAAATTGCGCCGCTTGCCTAAATTGACGTCAACGCTTTTCGTTGCGCAAGAGATTCGCGAGGCGCGCGTCGCGAGCGGCTTCCGGGGAGTTTTTCGCTTCTTCGGCTTTTTTCGCGGCGAGTTCCGCGTCGAGCGACGCGGCGAACGAGCGCTTAATCATCGAAAATTCTTCTTTCGTCAATTTGCCGGACTCGTAAAGCGCGCCGAATTTGACGAGATCGTCGCGAACGCTCGGCGTTTTCGACTTGCCGGTCGCGCCGCGCAGTTTCGATAAGACGTAAACGGCGAAGGCGACGAAGATTCCCAGCCCGGTCAACGAGGCGATCAGCCCGACGAGCGCGTCGGACGAGGCGAGCGAAGTCGGCGCGCCCTTCAAGGCGGCGAAAATTTCGGGGCGAAACATTGCGATTTCCCTTTCTCTTCGTTGGCGTTGGGAATTGGCGGCGTTAAAGTTTGCGCGTTTTGCCAAAACGCGGCGGTTTTAACAGGTTTGCGCGACCGCGACAACCGGCGTTTTCGAAAAAAACGTCGAGGCGGGGGAGCGGCGGCGCCGATGAGGAGGACGACGCGTCGCGCTCTCGAGCGTTCGTCGAGGAATCGGCGAACGGAGCGAAACGCCGTTTCGCGTCGAACGGGAGCGACGCCGAGCGTTCGCGCTTTCCCGCCTTATTAATATATTGTCGTATTTGTCGGCGTCGGGCGTCGTCGGTTCCTAAGGAATTCGACGAGCGTTCGGCGTCGCGGTCGGAGACGTCGAAAATGTTGAATCGAACGAAC
>JAFYVO010000067.1 GCA_017549085.1 Thermoguttaceae bacterium | reverse complement strand
TCGAAGGACGGTTTAATTAAGTTGACGTTCTAACGTTAAGCGACGTTTGACGTTAGCGCGTTTTTGCTTGCTCGTTTTTAGGGAAATGAAGCGGAAAGCGCGAGGCGCGAAACGCCGTCGGGGCGCGGTTCTCGGCGGCGTTTTTTTTCGACTTTTTGAAAATTAACCTGTTTTAGCGTTAAAGTTTGAAAAAACGAAGGCCGTTCCCGTCGCGGCGTTGGGCGGCGGACGCTAATGAATAGCGAAGAAAGAATAAGAAAATAAACGAAAGGTTTTTAATTGAAAAAATGAGCGCGACGAACTTTTTCGAACGTCAAGAGAGCGCGCAAGCGAACTTGGCTCTTAGGGTTCCTCTTTATTCTTGGCGTCGTCGCGGTCGCTGTTTCGGCTTGGCCCGTTCTTGTTGGTTGTTGCGTGTTGTGCTGTTATTGGGGGAGGTTATGCGAGCGCTTTAACGAAGGCTCGGTCGCGTGGAATTCGAGGATTGAGTGTTGCAACGCAATTTTTGGGGGAGGCGTTCAGAATACCGAGGGATGGCAGATCGCGGCGCTTAGCGTTGGTTTCGCGATTGTCTGCTTAACGCTCTTTAAGATTTTGGAGTTGAAAGAGCTTGGCGGTTGCGGCGTCGCGGAAAAACTTGGCGGAACGCGAATCGACCGTTCGGCGACCGCTTGGGACGAGAAACGGTTTTACAACGTCGTCGAAGAAACTGCGCTTGCTTGCGGCGTTCCGGTTCCGGTTTGGAGCGACGGCGATTCGGCGTTGAAAGGCGCGGTCGCGGCGAGTTGACGGCGCGGTTTAACGCCGGATTTTAAGACGTTTTTGAAAAGTTTGAAAAAAGTTTGAAAATAGCGGCGGACGGCGTTCGGGGGCCGCGTCGTTGGGGCGGTTTCGCGCCGGAGCGGAACCGTCGCGGCGGCGCGGGGTTAATATTCCTAATGGACGCGTCGCGGCGGCCCCGTTGAAAAGACGGTCGACGGCGATATAATAGAAGGAGTAAATAAAGGGGACAACGTTCGAGCGCGAACGACCGAAAAAAAGAACAGCGGAGGAAGACCGAAAATGACCGAACGACCGACGAACGACGGCGGCGCGTCCGAACGTCGCGAGGAACTTTGCGGGCGAACGCTCGGCGATTATCGAATCGAACGGCGCGTCGGCGGAGGCGCGACTTCCGACGTTTTCTTGGCGACGCAACTTTCGCTCGGGCGGCGGGTCGCGTTGAAAATTTTGAAGGACGAACTGACCGGCGACGAAACGTATTTGAAGCGGTTCCTGCAGGAAGCGCGAGCGGCGGCGCGGTTGGAACACCCGAACATCGTTCGCGTTTACGAAGTCGGCGTCGCGACGCTCGGCGGGGAAACGCGGCGCGATTTTGCCGTCGAAACGTTCGGAACCGACGCGGCGGGCGCTTCGAACGTCGGCGCGAAAACGAAAAAATCGCGATTTTTCGCCAAACGTCGGCGGCGACGCGGCGCGGCGGAGAAGACGTATCGCTTCATCGCGCAAGAATACGTCGACGGGATGAGTTTGCAACGGTTCTTGCGGCGCGGCGCGCGAGCGTCGATCGCTCAAACGTTCTCGACGCTCGAACAGATCGCGGCGGCGCTCAAACGGGCGGCGGACGCGGGCGTCGTTCATCGCGACGTCAAACCGGAGAACGTTCTGCTTGACGCGAACGGAACGATTAAGGTCGTCGATTTCGGTTTGGCTCGGCTCGACGGAAACGTCGGCGCGACCTCGGCGACCTTGACGCGAACCGGTTTCGCGATGGGAACGCCCCTTTATATGAGTCCGGAGCAGGCGCGCGGCGGAAAAATCGATTCGCGTTCCGATATTTATTCGCTCGGGATCGTCGCGTATCGAATGCTAACCGGCGTCGCGCCCTTTAACGGCGACGCGCCGTTGGCCGTTATCTTGAAGCACTTGAACGAACGTCCGCGCCCGATCGAGGAACTGCGTCCCGACGCGCCGTCGGCGTTGATCGCGCTGATTGAGCGAATGATCGAGAAGAAACCGAGCGACCGCCCGGAGTCGCCGGACGTTTTGCTCGACGCGTTGCGGGAAGCGCGACGCGAGTTCGAGCGGAGCGAAGGAAGCGGCGCGTCGACGCAAACGGCGTTTGCGTTGGCGGCGTTCGGCGAAGACGGTCAAGCGAACGAACGCGAACCGGAAAACGTCGCCGTCGCGGAAGTCGGTTCCGCCGTCGCGACCGGTTTTTTTCAATCGGAAAGCGAGCGCGCCGCGTTTTCTCGGGCGCTTGAAACGACGAGCCTGTCGCAAATTTGGCAAACGAACCGCGCGAAATTGCAAACGTTGCGGGGCGAATCGACGCAACGTTGGACGCGTCGCGGCGTCGCGTTGGCGGGGGCGGCGTTGGTCGCGGCGTTCCTTAGCGGCGCGGCGGCGACGGCGGCGAAGAACCGCGTCGTCGCGTTGCGAACGACGGAGCCGCCGTCGACGATTCGGCGCTTCGAAACGGTCGAGGAGCAATGGGTCTTCGCGCTGCACACCGGAACGGTCGACGCTTGGCGAAGCGTCGGCGAGTATTTTCCGAACGACGTTTATTGGGCGAGTCGAGCGGAGCGGCAGCTGGCGTTGGCTTATCTCGAAGAGAAAAACGTCGCGGAGGCGAAGGCGATTTTCGAACGAATCGCGGCGAATCCGGGCGCCGGGCGCGACGCGGAGCCGTTCGGGTTGGCCGGGCTCGCTTGGTGCGCCGCGCTCGACGGCGATTTGAACGCGGCGGTCGCGACGATTTCGGAACTGCGAACGGCGAAAACGCCCGGATACGACCGTTTGACCGAGTTCGCGTTGGGAAAGACGGAGGAGATCGTTAGAAAACAAACGGAACTTGTCGATTTGCGAGGATTTGGAAGCGGCGGCCCGAATCCGAACGGAGGGGCGGAGGACGCGAAGCGCGGTCGCGGGGCGCAAAACGGGAAAGCTCCGGGCGGCGAAGAACGCGGTCGCGGGGCGCAAAACGGGAAAGTGCCGGGCGGCGAAGAACGCGGTCGCGGGCCGCAAAACGGGAAAGCTCCGGGCGGCGAAGAACGCGGTCGCGGGCCGCAAAACGGGAAAGCGCCGGGAGGCGGCAAACGCGGCGGGCGTCCCGATTTCGGTTGGAACGACGAAGACGCGGCGTCTTGGAAGCGATTGTCTTGGGAAGACGCTTGGAACCGTTGGAACGAGCGGCGCGCGTTCGAAGCGTTGGGGAGCGAAACGACCGAAAGCGATTGGGCGCCGACCGCGGCGAAGTCGAACGAGGTCGGCGGCGAAACGGTCGTCGCGTCGGCTTGCGACTCCGCTTGCGCCGAGCCTTGCGTCGTCGATCTTTGCGGAGATTGCGGCGATTCGAAACGGCGCGCGACTTGCGAATCGTCGATTTGACGGCGGCGGTCGACAAAAAAATCAACAACGGAAGAGAAAAAGAACAAAATTAAGCGAAAAAAGCGAAAAAAACGAGAACGGAGACGCGATGGGAGCGACGAACGGCGAACCGGAAGTCATTTTGTACACCGACGGCGCGTGCAGCGGGAACCCCGGCCCCGGCGGCTGGGCGTTCGTGATGCGGCACTTGCCGACCGGAAAAGAACTGGAACGCTCCGGCGGCGAGCGCGAAACGACGAACAACCGAATGGAGTTGCAGGCGGTCGTCGAAGGATTGGCGGCGTTGAAACGTCCGACGGCGGTAAGGATCGTCAGCGACAGCGCTTACGTCCTGAACGGGTTGTCGAGTTGGATCGCGAACTGGAAGCGAAACGGTTGGCGGCGTCGCGAAAAAAGCGGTTGGGCGGAGGTGAAAAACCTCGACCTTTGGAAGAAGCTCGACGAACTGACCGCGTCGCACTCCGTTCAGTTTGAGAAGATTAAGGGACACTCCGGACATCCGGAAAACGAACGTTGCGACGAGTTGGCGGTTCAAGAATGGAAAAAGATTCGCGGCGAACGTTGAAATAGCGAAAATAGGCGGAATGGAGAAGACGGCGTCGAGCGGTTGGCGGAGGTGAAAAATCTCGACCTTGGGAAGCTGCTCGACGAACC
>JAFYVO010000066.1 GCA_017549085.1 Thermoguttaceae bacterium | reverse complement strand
GCCTAAACGTCGCGGTTTCTTGAAACGTCGCGACGCGAGTTTTCCCGACGTTCGGCGCTTTCGTCGGCGTCGGGGAAACGCGGTTTTGACGCGCAATCGTTAAAACCGGAATTTCTTGTTTCTTTTAAGGCTTCGAACGAGAATTTTTCGCGATTTCCGGGTAAAATGAATTTCTCTTTCGTCGGTTTTGAGGTACAATAGTAGGCGGCGAGGTCTCGGTTTTTGCGCTGAAAAAAGCGCGCCCCGAAACTTTGCTTAACCCCGAAACTTGCTAAAACCCGAAAAGTCTCAATAAGAAGAGCCTAAATATGACGTCGCAAGCCTTTCGATTTATACACGCGTCGGATTTCCGCTTGGAACTTCCGGTCGACGGTCTTTCGGAATGTCCGGAGCGCTTGGAAAGCGCGATTCTCGACGCGCCCCGCGTCGCGGTCGAGCGTTTGGTCGCGACGGCGCTTAAGGAAAAGGTCGACTTCGTCGTCTTGAGCGGCGACCTCCTTTCGCCGCGCGAAACCGGGCCTTGGGGGCTCCTCTTTTTGATCGAGCAGTTCGAGCGGCTCGCGTCGGAAAAGATCGCGGTTTATTGGGCCGCCGGGAAAAACGACTCGCCGGACGTCGTCCCGGCCGCGTTCCGCTTCCCGGAAAACGTTCGGATTTTCCCGGTCGGGACGGTCGAGGAAACGTTCTTCGTTCGCGAAGGCGTTCCGGTCGCGCGACTTCTCGGGACGAGTTGGGGCAAGGCGGGCGTCGCGCCTCGCGGCGGCGTCGAGTCGGTCGAAGGCGCGGACGACCTTTACACGATCGGCGTTTTTAACGGGCAGCTCCCGAGCGAAGCGTTGAAGAGCGACGCGGTTCGATATTGGGCGCTCGGCGGAAGTCGCGTTCGCGAAACGATTTCGCGCAGTCCGTCGCTCGCCGTTTACGCCGGGTCGACGCTGGCGCGCAACTTCGAGGAAACCGGCGATTTCGGCGCGACGTTGGTCGAGGTCGCCGAGTCGGGCCGAACGACCGCGACGCCGTTCCGCACGTCGCCGTTGCGTTGGTCGACCGAAACGCTCGTCGTCAAGTCGGAGGAGACCGAAGACGCGATCTTGACCGAAGCGCGGTCGCGACTGAAAGCGCTGCAAGAAAAAGCGACCGAAGAATCGGCGTTCGCGGGTCGTTCCCCCGAGGGCGATATTTGGCTCGTCGCTTGGCGAGTCGACGCGGAAGAGCCGGCGTTTCAAGCGCTTCGATACGGAACGCTCGCGCAGACGCTCCTGCGCGACTTGCGAACCGATTTCGGGAAAACGGCGCCGATCGTTTACTCCGTCGACTTCGTTCCGACCGTTCCGGAAAGCGCGCCGGAAGAGCTCTTTGAACGGCAAACGATTTTGGGCGATTATCTGCGGATGTTGCGTTATTACTTGGAAAATCCGGGAGAAAAAATCGACGTCGAAGGCTTTTTCTCCGAAGAATTGCGCGATTGGATCGCTTGCGAACGAGCGAAACTCGCGCTTGAAAATCGCCGCCGAAACGACGACGATCCGGACGGCTCCGAAGCGTTGCGCGTCGCGACGGAAGCGAAAGATTTTCGACCGGAACTCCCGACGATCTTCGACTTGCTCGCGCTCGACTCGCTCGACTCGACCGAAGTCGGCGAACAAAACGGCGACGCGGCGGACGTCGAACGGGAACGCGTTCGCGCGGCGCGACGTCGCAAAGCGTTGCTCGAAGCGTCGGCGCTCGGCGTCGATTTGCTGTCTGAAAACGAAACGGTCGCGTCGATCGTCGGCGGTTTGAAGGGCGCGCCGAAGAAGAATCGCGACGTTCTCGCCGAACTGCGGAACTTGCAGAAGAATATTGAAGGAAAGGAGAGTCTCTCGTGAGAATTACGTCTCTGAAAATCGAACGCTTCGGCGTTTGGGAGGGGCTGAGCCTTCCGAAAGTCTCGCGCGGTATCAACGTCTTTTACGGGCCGAACGAAGCGGGTAAAACGACGTTGATGCAGTTCATTCGCGCCTGTTTGTACGGCGGCGCCGACGAAGAACGCGCCCGATATATTCAAATGGCGCTCGACGGGAAAACGCGTCGCGGCGAGAAAGCCGGGTTCGGCGAAAAACGTTTCGGCGAAACGTCGGGAACGGCGGAATCGACGGCGACGGCGGAACTTAAACGCATTCTCGACGGCGAGCGTCGCAAAGACGCCGACGCGGAAACGAAACTCGACGCGGAAACGGCGGCCCGCGACGCGGCGCGCGCTTGGATCGGCGGCGCGGCGACCGTTTCCTCCGAGTTCGGCGACCATCGGCTCGAACGACGGTATATTAAACGCGACGCCGGTTGGCAATCGTCGATCGAACGCAAGTCAGGATTCCTCGCGGCGGAAGGGCTGATCAACTGGAGCGGTCGTTTTTATCCGCTTCCGGGGAAAAAGATCGCGGAATCGTTGATCGTCGTCGGCCCGGACGGAACGCGCGTCGGCGATTATTTTGCGAAGTCGTTAACCTGCAATCTCGACGAATCG
>JAFYVO010000065.1 GCA_017549085.1 Thermoguttaceae bacterium | reverse complement strand
GGGCGTTTAACGGCTTTTGGGGACTGTTGGGCGCCGTGTTGGAAGGAAAAGGTTAAGAATAAAAAAACGCCCGAAAACCGCCGGTAAAGCGATTTTCGAGCGTTTTTTGCGTTTCGAGCGTCAAACGCCCGCTCCGTAGAGCGGCGCGTTGAGAAGAACGAACTTATTTCTTGCCCTTGGCCGGAGCGGCGTCCGGATCCTTGACCTTCTTTTTCTTCTTCAAAACGACTTTGTAAACGCGAATTTTCGGAAGGTTGAACGGGGACGTTTCGTCGGTCCAACGATCGGTCGCTTGCATTTTTTCGATGCGTTCGACGCGCGTCAAAACGTTGCGCGAACGAGTAACGCCTTTTTTAATTTTTAAACTTTTGTCAATAGTCATGATGGTTTTCTCCAAACGCTTGAACGCGGTTTTACGAACGGTTCTAGTTCGGCGCGATTTCCGCTTTGCAACAAAACGACGGACGCGCCGTCGAAACCGGCGAACCGCCCGCGATACGCGTCTTCTCAATAAATAGACGCGCTTGAACAATTAGTATATAACGCTTTTCTTTTTTTTCAAGGGGGCGAACCCCGATTCCTTTCATTCTCAACGGCTTTTTTTGAAATTTTTTCTTAACGCCGCGCCGCGTTTTTTGTTTTTTCGTCGCGACTTGTTTAACCGTTTTAACTGTCTTCTCTATTTTGCCTAAAATGCGCTGCTTTCGCCGGTTGCATTGTTTTTAACGAGTTTGCTTCTTTTGCGCAACCTTGCTATTTTGACGCGTCGGACGGCGGCGTCGGAGAGTCGTTCGGGACGTTTTCGACGCGTTCGGTCGTCGAACGCGCCTGAACGTCGCGGAGCGCGGCCTCTTCTTCGCGGATCTTTTTGCGGGCGGCGAACTCTAAAATCGCTACAAGCGTTAAAATAAGGAACGTTTGCGCGGTCGCGAGGAGCGCCAACGGCCAGTCGGCGCGGTACAGGTAGAACGCTCCGCAAGCGCAAACGGCGGTCGTTAGGTAAATCGTCGCGACCGCCTGCGGCTTCGACAGCCCGAGCGCGACCAAGCGGTGCGAATAATGGTTTTTGTCGCCGACGAAGGGACTCGCGCCGTTCTTTAAACGGATGGTAACGACGCTGAAAAAGTCGTACAACGGAACCGCGAGAATGCAAAGGGGCGCCAAAATCGCGCAGGGCGGAGCGTCGTCGCCGACGAAAGTCAGCGAAAGGGTCGTCGTCGCGAGTAAAAAACCGACGAAGTAAGCGCCGCCGTCTCCCATAAAGAGCTTGGCCGGCGGACGGTTTAGGATCAAAAAGCCGAGCAGCGCGCCCGCGAGCGTCGTCAAAAAGCCGCCCAGAAAGAACTGCGGTTCGCCGGACGTCGGGTTCGGCGCGAAACAGAACGCGATCGCCGCCAAAAAGAGCGCGCAAATCGTCGCGACTCCGCCGGAAAGCGCGTCCATATTGTCGAGCATATTGAACGAGTTAACGAGCCCGACGATCCAAAAAACGCTGACGATCGCCGTTAAAATCGGCCAATCGAGGAAGAAGGTCGCGCGCCAACCGCAAGCGACGGCGGCGATCGCGACCAAAAACTCGACGGCGAGACGCGGTTTCCAATCGAGGTTGAAGCGGTCGTCGAGCGTTCCGAGAAGAACGAGGAGCGAACCGAGCCCGAGGAGCGTCCAAAGGCGGCCGAGTTGCAGGCCGACGCCGCCGATATGCGTCGCGAAAAAGGCCGGGAATCGGGAAAGCGGAACGCCCCAAAGGGTCGACGTCGCCGGGTCGACCGCGCCGCTTTCGGTCAAATTGCCGAGTCCGAGGGCCGCCGCCGTCAACGCGAGAAAGGGCGTCAAAACGCCGAGCCAAACGCCGAGTCCGCCGCCGGTAGGGATGGGGTTGAGGTGAATTTTCCGTTCGCCGGGTTTGTCGATCAATCCGAGTTGCGGCGCGAAACGACGAATCAAGCGGCAGATCGACCAACTGACGACTAGCGCGACAAGGAAAAAGACGAGGAAGGCGTAAAACATAACGATTGGCGAAAAAGCGAGCTTTGAGGGGAAAGGTTAAAAATAAGAAAAATAATCTTGCGGCGCCGGTTCAAAGGCGTCGACGATAAAGGGCTCCGTCGCGTCGAGCGGTTGCGTCGTCGGTTCGGGCCAAGCGGAGAGCGAAACGACAAAAGCGACGTTTTCGCCGAAATGTTCCGGAAGCCGAGTTTCGCGCGGCGGCGCGACGGCGGGCGCTTGGTTTTGAGCGACGAGTTTGACGAAGCGTTGCAAAATTGTTAAACGCGGCGCGCTTGGACGTTGCGATTGCGGGGCGGGAACGGCGGACGCGAGGACGCTTGACGACGCGGAAGTCGACCCGAGCGTCGACGGCGAAGGGGAAGGCGAGGTTGGAAGCGCGTCGGCGGAACGGGCGCTTTCCGTCGATTCACTAAAGTAAAACGAACGATCGGGTTCGACCGCCGTCGCGAAAGCTGTTAACGCGTCGGGGGCGTTTCCCTCGATCGACGTTTTCGCGTTAAGTTGGGGCGCTTGCGTCGACTCTTGGGATTCCGCGCTCAAAAGCGGCGAGGCAGTTTCGGCTTCGGGGGGCGTTTCGACGGCTTGCGCAGGAGCGTCGGGGACGTCGGCGCGCGTTTCCGAAGTTGCGTCGCTGTCGAGTTTAAACGCCGCTTTGACGCGGAGCGCGCGAGGCGTTCGTCGTTTCTTAACGCGCGGAGAAACGGAGGGGGCGACATTCAAAGCGGGGCGCGTCGGGACGTTGGCGAGCGTTTCGGTAAAATCGACGATTACCGTCGCGGCGGTCTCGCTTATTGGATTATTTTGCGCGTCTTCGCTAGTTTCGGCGGCTTCGGCGTTTTCGGCGATTTCGGCGTTTTCGGCGTTTTCGGCGTTTTCGGCGTTTTCGGCGTTTTCGGCGATTTCGGCGATTTCGGCGATTTCGGCGATTTCGGCGATTTCGGCGATTTCGGCGATTTCGGCGATTTCGGC
>JAFYVO010000064.1 GCA_017549085.1 Thermoguttaceae bacterium | reverse complement strand
GTTCTTATTGAAAACGTTAAACGCGAACTGCCGACCGAAAAAGCGTTCAAAGTCGCGGTCGCCGCCAGCGGTTTCGACGCCGGCATTCAAGCCGAAAGTTTCCACCCGGACTGCATCATCGTCGACTTCTCGATCGGTCGCGCCGAAGCGTTGCAAATTTGCCAAAACCTCCGTCGCAACCCGGAATTTGGCGAAATCATTCTCATCGCTCTTCTGCCCGACGACGGCAGCAGCACGAGCTTCGATCGTTCCAGCATCAACGAAACGTTCCGCAAACCGTTCGACTCGGCTCTTCTCGCCGAACGTCTGCGTTCGTTGGTCGGTTCCAAGAAAGAACTCGTTTGATCGTCTTTCGTCCGCGACGGAACTAAAAAGGATTTCGTTCCGACGGCTTCCTCCGAGGAGCCGCAGTTTCCGACGAAAAGACGAAAAATAACGAAAGAAGTCGACCGCGCGCCGTCTCGCTTGCGTTAACTCGCCGTTTTATTCGATTTTACTCAAAAAACGAACGAAACGCGCCGGTCGACTCTTTCTTTTCCGCTCCGAAAGCGACGCTTCAAACGCCGCCTTCGCGACGGTCGAACCGCTTTTCGGCCCGCTAAAACTTCGAACCGACCGACGAAACGCGCAAGCGTCGACTCGGTCTTTTGGTCGTTCTTGGCGATCGAGTTTGACGCGGCGTTTTCCGCTTTGCGTCGCCCGTCGCCCGTTTCCCCCCTTTCCCTATTTTCTCCATTTTCCGCTTGTTATGAGAGCTTGCGTTCAACGCGTCGCCTCCGCTAGCGTCGCGATCAAAACCGAAAACAACCGAATTTCCGGCCAAATCGACCGCGGTTTCCTCGTTTTACTCGGCGTCGGCGTCGGCGACGACGAAGAGGACGTCCGTTATTTGGCGAAAAAAGTCGCGTCGCTCCGCGTCTTCGAGGACGCCGAGGGCCGAATGAACCTCAACTTGGCGCAAGTCGGCGGCGCCGCGCTCGTCGTCAGCCAGTTCACCCTCTTCGGCGACTGCATTAAGGGGAACCGCCCCGGTTTCGTCGACGCGGCCGCGCCCGAAACGGCGAACCGCCTTTACGAACTTTTCGTCGCCGAACTCCGTTCGCTCGGCGTCCCGACCGAAACCGGCGTTTTCCGCGCCGATATGGCCGTTTCGCTCGTCAACGACGGCCCGGTAACGCTTTGGATCGACGCCGACGAACGCCCCGCGAAAAAAGCGAAACGAGCGAAAGAAGCGCAAAACTAACGCTCGACGCGCTCGCCCGACGCCGCCTCCGGTTCGCGCCCGCAAAAAACGCAAAATCGAAACGTTCGACCGTTAAAATCGGGGAAATTTACCGTCGAAACGCAACTTTTGCCGTCGTCTTTTCGTCAAAACGAAAAATCGCGCCGCAAAAACCGTTTGCGTCGTTCGCGTTTTTTCGTTATAATAGAACGCGTCCGCCGTCGCGCTCGGTCGCGTCGCCCGTAAATCCCTCTTTTCCCCTTGAACGCCTCCCCGTCGTCGGCGCCCGTTTTAGGAGACCCTTTTAGATGAAATTTTCGCGTTCCCGTTTTTCTTCGCAACCGTCGTCCGCGAACCGTCCCGCTCGGCGCTCGGCGCGCTTCGAACGTTTGGAAAATCGCGAGCTGCTCGCGTTGACGGTCGGTTCCGCCGACTTCAAAGCGTTGGCCGACTCCTTCGTCGCCGACGAAACGGACGACGCCGCGATCTGGGTGTCGACGCTCGCCGACTCTTCGTCGCAAACGGACGGCAAAATCTCCTTGCGGGAAGCGCTCGATTACGCCGGAACGAAAATCGACGGCAAAACGCTCTCGTCGACGATTCGCTTTTCGCTCGGCGGAACGATCGAATTGTCGAAAACGTTGACGATTATTAATAAGGACGTAACGGTCGACGCGTCGGACGTCGGCGGGGTCGTCGTCGACCGCGGCGGCAAAGGGCAAGTTCTCCTCTTGACGAACGCGTCCGCGAGCGCCGAACGCTCCGTCTCGCTGATCGGTTTGACGCTGACCGGCGGCTCCGCGAACCCGTCGACGAACGGCGGAACGTACAAAGGCGTCGGCGTTCAAGTCGGCGCGCACTTCAACTTGACGGCGACGAACTGCGCGATCGTCGGGAACGTTTCGAGCGCCGCGCTCGGCGCCGGGATTTACGTCCAAGGCGGACGCTTGACGTTGGTCGACTCGACCGTTTCGAACAACTCGGCGGGCGGTTCGTCGAGCGTCGGCGGCGGGATTTACGTCGACGGCGGCGACCTAACGCTGACGCGAACGACCGTCGCGAACAACTCGGCGGCGGTCGGCGGCGGCGTTTATTTGAAAGGCGGCTCGGCCGTTCTCGACGGCGCGCTCTTCTCCGGCAACTCGGCGACCTCCGGCGCCGGAGGCGGTTTTTACAACTTCGCCGGTTACCTTTCGGTCGAAAACGTCTCCTTCCTCGCCAACTCCGCGACAAGCGCGGGCGGCGGCCTTTACAACGTCGGCGTCGAAGGGCGCGAAACGACCGTCGTCGACGCGACGTTCGCCGACAACGCGGCGCATAACGGCGGCGCCCTCTTCAATTACGGCGGCGCCCTTTCGCTGACCGACGCTCGTTTTGAACGGAACGGCGCGACGCAAGCCGGCGGCGCGATTTACGTCGACGCGAACGCCGAGCTCGAACTCGTCGACGCCGCGTTTTCGACGAATCAATCGAACGGCGACGGCGGCGCCCTCTTCAACGCCGGCGTCTTGGCGGTCGACGGCGCCCGATTCGACGGCGACGCGGCGGACGGCGACGGCGGTTCCGTCTTCTCGACCGGTTATTTTGAAATCCGCGACGCCGCGTTCGCGAACGCCTCGGCGACGAACGGCGGCGCGCTCGCGGTCGAGAACGCCAAAAACGGCGCGCTCTCTTGGATTTTAGCGGCGACTTTTGAAAATTGCTCGGCGAACGTCGGCGGCGCCCTTTCGCTCGACGGTTCCCTCTCCGGCGCGAACCTTCGTTTCGCCGATTGCGAAGCGACGTCCGGCGGCGGCGCCGTTTCGAACGCCGGAACGCTCGTTCTTTCCGGCGCCGAGTTTGACGACTGCGTCGCCGCGCTCGACGGCGGAGCGTTGTTGAACTGGACCGGCGCGCAATTAACCCTCGCCGACGCGAACGTTTCCTATTCCGCTTCGACCGACGATTCGGGGGGCGGGCTCGCCAATTACGGCGCGGCGGATCTTTCCGGCGTTTCCTTCGTCGGTTGCTCGGCGGGTCTTTTCGGCGGCGCGCTCGTCAACGGCGGAACGCTCGCCGTTCGCGATTCCCTTTTCGTCGAAAACTCGGCGAAAAACGGCGGCGCCGTCTCGAACGCCGGTTCCGGCGTCGCGGTCTTTGAAAACTCGACCTTTTGGGCGAACGCCGCGACGCAAAACGGCGGCGCGGCGCACTGCGTCGGCAAAACGACCTTTAAAAACGCTTATATCGCTAAAAACGTCGCGTCGACCGCCGCGAGCGCCGCGACTTACCGCCATCCGTCGTCCGAATACGAACCGACGTTCGACTCGAAATCGACGATCGTCGACAACGTCTCTTCGACCGATTCCGACGTTCCCTTCTTCAACTCGGCGATTCGCTTCTTCGACGCGGAAACGAACGAAGCGCTCTACGGCGCGCCGCTCGCTTTCGGCGATCTCGCGGTCAACGGAACCGAAGCGTCGCGAACGGTCGCGATTTTGAATTCCGGCGCGCGAACGGTCGCTTTCTCAAAACTCGCGATCTCCGGCGTCGACGTTTCGACGCTCCTTTACGAGTTCCGTCGCGCCGACGGTTCGACGGTCGACCCGACCGCGTTCGAACTCGCGCCCGGCGAAGTCGTTTACGCGACGCTGACGGTCGACCCGACGAAGATCGGCGCGAAATATTTCGCGTTCGACTGGACGACGCAAACGGTCGTCGACGGTTCCGGCGCGCTCGGCTCGGGCTCGACGGCGCGGCTTTCGGCGAGCGCTCAAGTCGAAAAGCAAGCGTCGACGAGCGTTTCGGGCGTTTCGTCGATCGAGTTGAGCGTCGCGACGAAAGAAACGTTCTCCTTCGCGCTCAAAACGAAACCGACGTCGAACGTCGTCGTTTACTTAGCCGCGCCGGACGGCGTTCTCCTTTCGACCGACGCTCTCGTCTTCACTCCGGCGAATTACAACGTCGCGCAGTCGGTCGACGTTTCGCTCGACGAAGCCTTTTTCGCCGACGGCGGTTCGTTCGGCGACGCGGTCGTTATCGAGCCGAAAATTTTGTCCTCCGAAACGGCGTTCCTCGGCGCGACGGTCGCGGACGTTTCGCTTTCCGTCGGCGCTCGTTTGTCGTTCGTCGGCGATTCGGTCGTCGATTTGAGCGCGGTCGCCCCGACCGGAACGACCGTTTGGGACCTCGACGGCGACGGTTCGTTTGAAACGCGAACGGAAAGCGGCAAGTCGACTTGGGTTTCGTCCGCCGACGTCAAAACGAACGCGAACTTCGTCGCTTATCAAACGATCGGCGCGGACGGCAAGCGCCAAACCGGGCGCGCCGAAGTCTTGCGCGTCGACGCGGCCCCGATCGTCTCGGCGGAAACGACCGTTTTCTCGGCGCTTCCGGGCGTCGTTCGCCTCTCGCTGACGAGCCCCGACGCGGCGATTACCCGTTGGCGCGTCGATTGGGGGAACGGCCTCCCCTACTCCGTTTTGGACGAAACGGCGACTTCCGCCGTCTTCGGTTGCGTTTACGAAGAGGACGGCGAATACGACGTCCGCGTCGAATTGATCGACGCCGACGGGCGCGGAACCGGCGTTTGGGCGTTCGTTGGAACGGTCGTCGTTTCCGGGCTCGACGCGTCCCGGGCCGTCTTCGCTGAAGCCGGTTCGCTCGACGAAACGCTCTCCCCCGCCGACTTGGTCGCGCTCGACGAAACGCTCGAAGCGAACGTCGACGCGCTTTCGTCGGCTTTGCTCGACGCGGAAGCGGAACGCCGTCGGAGCGTTTTCGCCAACCTCGACGAAACGCTCGACCGCTAACCGACGCCGCCGTTAAAGTCGCTGCGTTTTACCTGTTTCAACGTCGGCAAGGCGAGCGACGGCTTCAACGTTCGCCAAAAAAAGCGCGACGCCCGTTTTCGAGCGTCGCGCTTTTGCGTTTCTTGTCTTTCGCCTTGCGGCGGTTCTCGATCAGTTCGCTTTCTTCGAACGAATCTTCAGCTCGCGCGCTTGGACGTCGTAAAAGTAAACGTCCCCTTCCGGGAGCTTCGGCAAAACGATTTGGTTCGCCTTAATAATCTTCGTCATAAACTCTTCTTCGGAGTTCGGATAACGCCCTTCGCTCGCTTGGAAAAGGTTCATCGCCGACGGGATTTGCATTCGGAAAACCGCCATTTCTTGCGCTTTAAAGTACGTCGAAACCGGAACGGTAACGATCGACATAGCCTGTTCGGACGTAACGCCGTACTCGCCCTTGCCGGTCGCGCCGACGTCGGCTTTCTTCTCGACGTATTCAGCTTCCGCTTCCGCGCCTTCGGTCGCTCCGGCGGCGTTTTCGGCGTTCGCGTTCGTCTCGGGAGCGACCGTTTCCGTCGTCGGTTTGTCTTCCGGAATCGGAATCGGCTCCGAACATCCGCAAACCGCGCAAAGCGCCAACAGCCCCGCGCCGAACGTCAAACCGCCCAATTCACGCGTTTTCTTCATTTTATCGTTTCTCCTTTGAAAAATTTTGATCGAATAAGACTTCGCCTCAAGCGAAAAAAGCCGTTTGACGTTTCCTTGCGCCGCGTCGCGATTCCGGCGCTTTCGCCCGACGCCGCGACCGCCTCGCCAACGCCGTTATCCGTTCGGCGCCCGACGCGAGCGGGAACGGTTGAACTCGTATAAAAAGACGCCGACCGAAACGCCGAGATTCAGCGAATCGACGTCCGGACGCATCGGAATCATCACCGAACGGTCGCACGCGTCGACAAAATCTTGCGTCAACCCGGAATATTCGTTCCCAAAAACAAACGCGGTTCGCTCCGGCCAAGCGTCGAGTTCCGGAAGGGAAACGGCTTCGTCGTTCAGGACGGTCGCGAAAAAGCGGACGCCCCCACGTCGACGCGCTTCGGCGATCTCGTCGAGCAGCTTCTCGGCCCGGAAAATCGGCGTTTGGAGGACGCCCCCCATCGAGACGCGGAGCGCCCGACGCGAAAACGGGTCGCAACACCGTTCGCCCAAGACGACCGCCTCCGCCCCGAGCGCCGCCGCGCAACGGAACGCCAACCCCAAGTTATCCGGCTTCGTCGCGTCCGGCAAGACGACGAACGCGCCGCCGCGCCGCGACAAAAAGCGCGTTCCGCTCCCGGCGCCTTCGTTCGACGCCGTTTCGCCGTTCCCGTTATTTCCGCCGTTTCCGCCGTTTCCGCCGCCGAACGTCGCGTCGAGCCCCGCGAGAAAGGAAGTCGACGGCTCGCGTTTCCCGACCGCTAAAATCCCTTGATGAAACTCGAACCCGACCAGCTCGTTCGCCGCGGCGCGCTCGTCGACGCGGTAAATCGGAACGTCCGCCGGAACTAACGACAAACAATCGCCGAGCCCGGTCTCCTTCCGCGTCGTCAAAATCGACTCGACGCCAAAGCGCGACCGCAAGAGCCGCTCGACGACAAGCGCGCCCTCGGCGACGAAGATCGATTCGCCGCGCAACGTTCGCTCGCGCAAGTTCCGATAAGGTCGCAATCTCGGGTCGTCGAGGTTGTCGACGCAAATTTCCCGCGTCGCCGCGTCGCTCATTTCGCTTCGTTCTCCCGCTTCCGTTTTCCGTTTTTTTCGTTTTTCTCGGTTTTCCCGTTGGGTCGTTCGACTCGACCGCGAACGCGTTTCGGCGTCCGAGTCGTCCGTTTGTCGCCCTTATTATTAATGAAGAACGCCGCTTCGTCAAGCGCCCAGTTCTTCGGCGCGACGCAAATCCTCGACCGCGCCCGTTTCGTCGCCGAGCGCTCGCTTCGCCAACCCGCGCCAATGGAACGCGACGCCGTTCGTTTCGTCGACTCGCAAAATCGCGTTGCAAAGCCGGAGCGTCTTTTCCGGCGCGCCGCGACGCAACCAAGTCCCGGCGCAATGCGCTTGCGAAATCGGGCACTCCGGGTCGATCAAATACGCCGTTTCGAAGTCGACCGCCGCCGTCTCGTCGCGCCCCAGCGCCAATTTCGCGACGCCGCGATTGTTGAACGCTCCGGCGCAAGCGGCCTCGTCGCCGTTCTCGATCAGCCAATCGCAGTCGGCGATCGCCTCCTCGAAACGCCCCTTTTCGATCAAAATCGAACTTCGAGTCAACCGAGCGCTGAACGGCGTCGGTTGCGATTCGACGATCCAAGTCAATTCGCGCAACGCTTCGCCCAGTTCGCCGCGCTCGTGAAGAAGGTCGGCCCGCTCCGCGAAGACTTCCTCGGCGTTCGGGTCGAGTTCGCCGGCGCGACGCAACGACTCCAACGCGGCGTCGCCGCGCCCAAGCCGACGCTCCGTCAGTCCGAGCCAAAACCAAAGTCGAGCGTCGCGCGGCGAGATCGCCAACGCCCGCCGGTATGCGCGCTCCGCTTCCTCGAATCGCTCGTCTTTCGTCGCGACCGCCGCCAAGCGCCGCCAAAAAAAGCCCGCGCCGTAAAAATATCCGAACGCCGCGGTCAATAAAACGACCGCGACCGCTAAAAACCAGTTTTCCGACGTCATATCCGCCTCGAATCTCGACCGGCTCGCCCGTTCCGACTTCACCAACCTTCGAAACGTCGACCGTCTAAATCAACGCCGTCCCGCTTGCGCGCCGACGACGAAAAAACCCCTGAACAACGTTATTTTACCGAATTTACGTCCCCGTTTAAAGTCGAATCTCCGCTTTTTC
>JAFYVO010000063.1 GCA_017549085.1 Thermoguttaceae bacterium | reverse complement strand
CAAAACCGCTCGATTCCCTTGGCGATTCCGCAGTAAATCAGCGCGAAGTTCGCAAGCGCGCAAACCGCCGTCGCCAACAACAGCGGCGACGAGCCGATATCGCGGAATAACGAACCGTCGCCGCCGCTCATTCCGACAAACCGCGCGAAAAACGCTTCGTAACTCGCGGAATCGCTTAACTTCAAACCGGCGTCGAGCGACGAAAAAAGCGAAAACCCCAAGCCGAGCGGCTTCAAACATCCGCCGAGATATTGGAGCGCGTAAAGAAGGCACCACGACTCGATAAAGACGTAATACATACAAATGACGAGCGGCGCAAGAGAGCAAACGCCGCCGCAAACGCCCCAAAACGTCTTGCCGTTCCCCGCCGCGCGATAAATCGCCGGCTGCGAATGATAACCGCGGCGCCCGCCGTTGCGACCGAGCGCCCACTCCGACAAAGCGAGCGGAAGCGCGACGATCAACATCGAAACAAAATAAGGAATCATAAACGCGCCGCCGCCGTAAGTCGCGACCTGACCGGGAAATCGCAAAAAGTTCCCCAATCCGATCGCGCCGCCGGCGACCGCCAACACGACGCCTACGCTCGAGCCCCAATGTTCTTTTTCACGTCCTTGGTCGCGTCGCGACATATTTGCCCCCGTCGGCGCCGCGTCGGTCGAACAAACGCGGTTTTCTCCGTTTTAACCCGTTATTTTATTTCACTTACAACATTAACAAACGCCGCGCAAGCGCCGTTATTCGTCGTCCGCCGCGTCCGAAATTTCGTCGGGCGTCGTCGTAATTTTCCAACAACACCAAATCAAAAGTCCGGTCGTCGCGCCGATTGCGAGCGTCATACTGATCCAACCGCCGATCGTCATCGCGTTTCTCCTTGAAATTAAATCGTTTCGGTCGTTTTCCGCGACGTTACCAGTTCAGTTCGGTCGCTTCGTCCCAATGTTCGTACAGGAGTTTAATCGCTTCCTGTTCGGCGGCGATTTCCGCTTGCACTTCCTTAATTTTCGCGCCGTCGCGGAGGATTTCCGGTTTCAACGCGTCTTCGTTGAGCGAAGCGAGCCGAGTTTCGCGAATGAAGATTTCGTCCTCGATGTCGGAAACCTTGCGGAACGGGAACTTGCGCTTCCGTTTTTCTTTCTTCGCTTTCGGATCGGGCGTCGGCGCGCCTTGCGACGCTTTGAAGTTCGCTTCGGCGTACTTCGTCGGATCGGACGGCTTCGACTTGCCGCTCGGGACGCCGTTCGTTCGGTTCTCGTCGAGATTCGGGACGGCGCCGCGATTTTTCCCCTTGCCGGCTTTCGGAACGCTCGGCGTCGACGGCGCGGAAGCCTTTTGAGCGTCGGCTTTGCGATTCGTCGGTTTCTTTTCGAGCGACGAGCGGCGCGCGAGGTTCGAGTTCGCCTTGGCCGGCGCTTTCCCGGCTTTTTTCTCCGGCTCGAACGGTTCGTCGAGCGCGTTCGGTAGGAACGGGTCGGCCATCAAGCCCTTTTGGACCATATGACGGAACGTCGAGTAGTTGCCGTCGACGATTTTGTACGACGCGTTCGGCTGCACGACGAGGAGCTTATCCGCGACTTGGTCGACGAAGTAACGGTCGTGGCTAATGAAGATAACGCTTCCTTCGAACTCGCGAATCGCCTTTTCGAGCGCCTTGCGGGCCCAGAGGTCGAGGTGGTTCGTCGGTTCGTCGAGGATGAGAACGTTCGGGTCGTCGGCGGCGAGTTTCGCCAGCGCGGCGCGGCAGCGTTGTCCCCCGCTTAAATTGCAAACTTTAAGGAGTTGCTGATCGCCGGAAAGGCCGAACGCGCCGAGCAATTTGCGGCGTTGCAGGTCTTCGAAGACCTTTTTCTTCGGACGAATCGCGTCGACGACCGGCGTTTGATCGTCGACGACGAGGAGCTGTTGGTCGAAATAGCCGACTTCGACGCCTTGCCCGAAGCGGACGGCGCCGTCGTCCGGCGTTTCGACGCCGAGCAAACACTTCAAAAACGTCGTTTTACCGCAGCCGTTCGGGCCGAGAATCGCCCAACGTTCGCCGCGTTGCACGTCGAACGTAAAGTCTTTAAAGAGCGTGCGTTCGCCGTACCCCTTCGTCAAACCTTCGACGCGGAACACAATGTCGCCGGTGCGCGACGCGGGCGGGAATTGCATCGGCGGCGCCGAGACGTTGCGCGGGAGTTCCGGCGGATTTTCTTCGAGCCGTTCCAACTTTTTGCGACGGTCTTCGGCTTGCGCGGCTTTCATCCCGTAGTGGTGGCGACGGATAAAGTCTTTCGCTTTCTCGACTTCCTCGACGTACTTTTCATACGTTTTCGTCTGAACGGCGAGGCGTTCCTCTTTCAAGCCGAGGTACTTCGTGAAGTTCCCCGGATAATCGTCGATCGTTCCGGCGTAAAGCTCGAAAGTGCGGTTCGTTACGCGGTCGAGGAAGTAACGGTCGTGGCTGACGAGAACGACCGCCGCCCGCGTCGTTTTGAGGAAGTCTTCGAGCCATTCGGTCGCCGCCAAGTCCAAGTGGTTGGACGGTTCGTCGAGGAGCATAATGTCCGGCTCTTCGAGAAGCAACTTCGCCAATCCCAAGCGGTTAAGTTCGCCGCCGCTGAGGGTCGCGACGTCTTTTTCGAAGTCTTCGTCGCGGAAGCCGACGCCGTGTAAAATTCGTTCGACGCGGTGTTCGATGTTGTACGCGTCTTTGCGCATTAACTCTTCGTGAATTTTATCGTAGCGCAACGCCAAGCGATCGCGTTCGACGTCGTCGGTTACTTCGCCCATTTTGACGGCGATTTCCTCCGCTTCTTTTTGCATATTGAAGAGCGGAGCCAACGCGTCGCGAGCGGCGTCGAGAAGCGTCGCGTGCGAATCGGTCTTCGGACGTTGTTCAAGGTACCCGATCGAGACGTCGCCGATCCGTTCGATCGCGCCTTTTTCCGTCTCTTCGCGTCCCGTTAAAATGTTGAGCAGCGTCGTTTTACCGCATCCGTTCGGCCCGACGAGCCCGATTTTGTCCCCTTCGCGCACTTGAAAGGTAACGTCGGCCAAGACCGGATCCGGGCCAAAATGTTTTCGAAGATGTTCGACGTTGAGTATAACGGCCATAATCGCTTGTTTTTCCTAAATCTATCGCGGTTTGCGAACGCTTGCGGAACCGAAACGCCGCAAAGTCGCGTTTCTTTGGGGTCGTTCGTCGGCGACGAAAATAATCTCCTTTATTTTACTCGATTTCCCGCAAACGACAAGGACGGCGTCGCGGCAATTTTTCCCAATCGCCGCGACGCGTCCGGTTGCTCGCGTCCTCTTTTCACCTCTTTTTTTCCGCGGGGGAGCGTCTTATTTTCCGTTCTAACCCCTTGCGTAAAGCGCGAAAAATTTTTTAAGCGTCAACGCGCGGTAATCCTTACAAAACGGAATCAAAACCCTTGCGAAACGCGCCGATTTCGATTAACTTATTCGGCACAGTTAGCCCAACTTTAACATTTTCCCCAAATTAACTTAAAAATACCGCGTAAATTTGACCGGTCGCGTTTCCCCGAAACCTTGCCGCTCGACGAAATTTACACGGCCCCGCCCTTAGAAAGCGCCAACGATGTTGGATCGAAAAACTTACGAAGCGTTGTCGGAAGCGCTAAAAAATCGCGAGCGTTCCTGCCGTTCGATCGCGCGAGAATTCGGCGTCAGCCATACGCTGGCCCTTAAAATCCGACGCTACCAGGGTCGCGTTCGAGTCGCCGACGTTCCGGAAATCGACGCGCCGGTCGGCGATTTTCAACGTTGCCCGCGATGCGGCGGTAAAACCCGTCTTCCCTGCGTTTACTGCGCCGTCAACGACGCTTTGCGCAAGAAACCGCGAATGGAAAATCGCGACGCCGTCGACGATCGCGGCCCGGCGTTTCTCGGCGACGAGTTCGCGCTCGACCTAACCCCCGAGGAATTCGAGCGTTACCAAGAGGTTCGCGCTTGGCGAGAAGGGCGCCCCAATCCGCGATTCGAAACGATCCCCGACGATTGGCCTTGGCGCGACGAAACGTTCGTCGACGAAACCTCCCCCCGCCCCCGCGCCTCTTCTGATTCCCCTTCGCGGCGTTTTTCGACTCCGGCGCTCAAACAATATTAACGTTTTCAAGGATTTACCGATGCCGTTTTCCGCTCCGCGCGCTTGCGCCGCTTCTTCCTTCCCGTCGTCCTCGTTCGACGCGGCGCCGCCCGCCGACTTAACGCAACCGTTGAAGCGCAACGCCGTCGCGTTGGAGCGCGGTCGAGCTTGGTTGCGCGACGCCGACCTTTTACTTGTCCAAACGGGCGGTCTCGTTCCTTACTTGGGGCGCGGCTTGCACGGACACGTCGCGACGGTCGCTCGTTGGGGGGGCGATTGGTTCGTTCTCGAAACGCGCCCCGGCGGCGGTCGCGCTCTTCCGCTCGACGCGTTTTTACGTCGCAACCGTCGACGCGTCGACGTTTTCCGTCCGAACCCGGACGGACGTTGGCCCGAATATCGTCCGGAAAAATGCGT
Organism: Thermoguttaceae bacterium; assembly: GCA_017549085.1. Taxonomy (GTDB): domain Bacteria; phylum Planctomycetota; class Planctomycetia; order Pirellulales; family Thermoguttaceae; genus RUG369. The sequence continues at coordinate 38 of JAFYVO010000063.1, read as the reverse complement.
CGCGTTCCTCCGGCGCGCCGTTTCAGCTCGATACGGTT
>JAFYVO010000062.1 GCA_017549085.1 Thermoguttaceae bacterium | reverse complement strand
TCGTCGAATGGTCGCAATTCTTTTTGCCGCACTATTTTACGCTCCCCGTTTCGAAAGCGCATCGTTGGTTTGCGGAAACGGTCGAAGCGAACGCCGAGCGACGCGGTTTCAAATTAAACTTCTTAGCGCCGCGCGGCGCCGCCAAGTCGACGCTCGGGGCCTTGGCGTATCCGCTTCGGGAAGCGCTCGAAGGGCGCGAGTCGTACATTTGGCTCGTTTCCGACGTTCGTTCGCAGGCGCAAAACCACCTAAACAATATCGTTAAAGAACTTGAAGACAACCCGCGCATTCGGCAATATTACATTGAGCCGCAAAAGTTGCGTTGGTCGACGCGCTCAAATCGCCTTGCGTTCAGTTCCGGCGTCGCGATCGAGTGTTACGGAACCGGCCAAAAGTTGCGCGGTCGACGCGAACGCGAACGCCGTCCGACGCTCATCGTCGGCGACGACCTGCAAAACGACGATCACATCGTTTCGAAAACGCGACGCGAACGCTCTCGCCGCTGGTTTTTCGGCGCGCTCCTAAAAGCCGGCGACGTCAAGACTAACGTCGTTCACTTAGCGACCGCGCTCCACCCGGAGGCGATCGGTTGGGAACTCCTTTCGAACCCGGCTTGGCTCGGCAAAAGTTTCCCGGCGATCTTGCGTTTTCCGGACGCGGTCGAACGTTGGAACGAATGGAAAGCGATTTATCTTTCGTCCGACGCCGACGCAACCCTCCGCGCCGACGAATTTTACCGCGATCATTTCGACGAAATGAACGCCGGCGCCGAGGTCCTTTGGCCCGAAAACGAGTCGCTCCTCGACTTGATGAAAATGCGAATCGAAAGCGGCGAAAAAGTCTTTCTGCGCGAAAAGCAAAACTCGCCGATCGCGACCGAGTACAACGAATTTCCGGACGAATACTTTGAAGACGTTTGGGCCGACGCGTTTCCGCAAGACGTTGTCGCGACGGCGCTTGCGCTCGATCCAAGCAAAGGCCGCGACGCTTCCGCCGGCGACTATTCCGCGTTCGTCGTCGCCGCGCTCGCTCCCGACGGAACGATTTTCATCGACGCGACGCTCGGTCGTTTTCCAACCTCGGAACTCGTCGACGAAGCGTTCGAAATTTGGCGCCGCAGTCGCCCGGACGTTTTCGCGGTCGAAACGAACCAATTTCAGGAGCTTCTTCGCGACGAATTGGAGCGCGCTTTCGCCGAACGCGGCGTTCCCGACGCGGCGATTTTTCCCATCGAAAACCGCCTTAACAAAAACGTTAGGATTCGCCGCTTAGGTTCGCCGCTTTCCAAACGCAAACTTCGTTTTCTTCGCGACAACCCGTCGAACGAGCTGCTGATCGAACAACTTCGAGCGTTCCCCTGCGGAACGCACGACGACGGCCCGGACGCGTTGGAAATGGCGCTGCGCGTCTTAACGGCGATGACGGAAACCCGCGTCGAAGAACGATTTAGCCGCGGCGACTTTGGCGCGAATCGCTCCGACTTTTTTTAACCGCTAACGTTTCAGGAAACTAAAATGTCTCGCTCCCTTCCCTTCAACGGCGTTTTATCCGCCGACGCCGTCGTTTCGACGTTAGAATCGCGTTTTGAATACGACGATCCTAACCCGTTTACTTTCGGCGCTTTATCGTATTCGCTTAACGAGTCGACCGACTCGGAAATTTTCAACGCCGCCGCGCGTCGAATTTCTCGCGAACTTTGCTTAAACAACCCTTTTGCCATCAACGCTTTAGAAAATCGCGTTAATTACGTCGTCGGTTTCGGACACAAATACCAAGCGACGGCGCGCGACGAAAAAGACGCGGAACTCGCTCAAAAAACGCAAGATATCGTCGTCGACTTCATCGTCGCCAACGATTGGTTCAAGCGTCAGCAAGAGATTTTGCGCCGTTACGACCGCGACGGCGAGGTTTTTCTCCGCTTTTTCCGCGACGACGCCGGCAAGACGGTCGTTCGCTTCGTCGAACCGGAGCAAGTCAAGACGCCGCAAGGACATAACGGTCGCTCGACGCGTTGCGGAATCGTCTCCGACAAACGCGACGCCGAGAAGATTCTCGGTTATTGGATCGACGACGTTTTTGTCGACGCGGCGAAAATCCAACACCGCAAGGCCAACGCCGACTCCACCGCAAGTCGCGGCGTTCCCTTGCTTTACCCGGTGCGCGACAACCTACGGCGCGCCGAAAAACTCCTTCGCAATATGAGCGTCGTCGCGGAAATTCAGTCGTCAATCGCGTTGATTCGCAAACACGCCAACGGCTCGCAAGAGAGCGTCCGCCGTTTCGTCCGCGATAAAAACAGAACGGACAACGACTTACCTCCGCGCGAACGTTTTCGACCGGGCACGATCGTCGACGCGACCGCCGGCGTCGACTACGAGTTCCCGATCGCCGGTATCGACGCGACCCGTTACGTTCAAATTTTGCAAGCGGAGTTGCGAGCGATCGCCGCGCGCCTGACGATTCCGGAATTTATGTTGAGTTCGGACGCTTCCAACGCCAACTATTCCTCGACCAACATCGCCGAGGGGCCCGCCGTTCGCAACTTTGAGCGAATGCAACACGAACTCATCAAAGAAGATATGAAAGTTGTTTGGCGCGTCGTCGAAGACGCCGTTCTGCGCGGCGATCTGCCGGACGACGTCGGGCGGCGCGTCGCAATCCAAGCGATTCCGCCGTCCTTGGCGGTGCGCGACCGCCTCAGCGAAGCGCAAGCCGACGAAATTTTGATGAACGCCGGCGTCATTTCCCCGCAAACGGCGGCGATGCGTTACGGGCTCGACCCCAACCGCGAGCGCGCGCTCCAACGTCAAATACGTCAAGAACTTGCGTCAATCGAAAAGAGCGAAAAATAGTTGTCGTCTTTTCCTTGCAACATTGTTAACCTTAATATTGGAAGCCCTTTATGAACAACGAAAACGTTTTGGAATTTTTCGATTTTTCGTCGCCGCAACGTAAAATCGACAAAGAAAACGGCGTCGTTTCCGGCGTCAAGATTTTAGGCGTTAAAAGCCGAAACAACAGAGTTTACCCGCTCGAAACGCTTCGCGACGCGGCGCCGCTTTACGAAAACGCCAAAGTCAACGTCAATCATCCGGACGGCTCGCCGAACGAATCGCGCAAGTATCAAGATCGCGTCGGTTCGATCAAGAACGTAACGCTCCAAGAAAACGGACTTTACGGCGATTTCCATTTCAATCCGAAACACCCGTTGGCCGAACAGATGCTTTGGGACGCGGAAAAAGCGCCGGAAAATTTCGGCTTTTCGCACAACGTCGAAGCGGTCGTTCGGCTGGAAAACGGCGCGCAAGTCGTCGACAAAATCGTCCGCGTTCGCAGCGTCGACCTCGTCGCGGATCCGGCGACGACGTCCGGGCTCTTTGAATCGCAAACGCTAACCAACAATTATAACAGCGCTTACAGTCAAACCGCCAACGTTTCCGCGTCGCCGATTCAAGAAAACGCCGCGAATTTGCGACGTCTTGAAGAGGAACGCGACGCGGCGCTCAAACGTTTCGAAATCGCGCGATTTTTATTGGAAAAACTGGCGCGCGAAGAAGAGGCCGCTCTTCGTTTTGCGCTCGGCGCTTCGTCGTTCCTCGAAATCGCCTTGGAATCGCGCGATCTCGCTTCCGCGCAAGCCCTTATTGAAGCGCAAGTTACGCTCGTCCAAGAAGCGATAAAGCTCGCCGACGCCCGCCGCGTTTCCCAACGCTCGCCCGTCGAGGAACCGATCGTTTCGAAATCGCGCGCCGAAATCGACGAAAGCGCGCGCCCCGAAAGTTTCGTCGCGGCGATTCGACGTTAACCCCGCGTTTTCCTCGTCGCATTAACCCTTTGTTTACGGAGACTTAAATGAGCGACAAAATCAGATGGCGATTCGGCGAAACGCGCTCGGTCGTCGCTCCGGTCGCCTCGAACGTCGCGATAGAAATCGGCGACCTTGTTTTTTGGGACGCCGCGACAATTCGCCCGGCCTGCGAAACGCAAACCGCGTCAACGTTTGAAGATACGACAACCGATTTTGCGTCGAATTTTCTCGGCGTCGCCTTGCAGTCCAGCCCGCTCGACGTCGCGTCGTCTATCCGCGTCGCGACGAGCGGAGTCTTTGAATTTGATTGCGAACGCGCGACTTATCGCCTCGGCGAACTTGTCGGCGTCGCGCTTAACGCTCAAACGCAAAAGCTCGCCAATCAAAAAACGCTTAAAGTCGCCGCGCCGGAACTTGCTATCGGCAAAGTCTTTAGGCAATCCGACGAACCGAGCGACTCCGTTTACGTCGACGTTCGCTCAACCGTTTTTAAATAATTCAACAATAAAGCATCGCAACCGTCGTCATTATTCCGTTTGCGACGCAACATACTTAAAAATTTCCCTCCAACCAGAAAGGCCCTGCAATGTCCGCCATCAAATACCGCGAATTGAAACGACGTTACGAACTCGACGGCGCGCAAAAGACCGTCGCGCATCTTTCGGAAGCGCTTGCGAAAAAAGAACTTCGCGCCGACGACTTTAGCCTCCGCGATTTGGCCGAGGCGCTCGTTCCGAACGGTTCCGAATGGGTTCGCGAACTTAACCCGAACGTCGGCGCGCTCGCCGAATCGTTCCAAGGCGTCGACGTTTCCGCGTTCGCGACGGTCGCCGGTCAACTGATTTACAGTCGCATTCTCGAATCTTATCATTCGGAAGTCTTTTGTTTGTCGAAACTTATCACGACGATCCCGACGCGGCTTAACGGCGAAAAGATCCCCGGCTTTTCTTCGATCGCCGACGCGGCGGTCGAGATCGAACCGGGCGCCGCTTACCCGAACGTCGGCTTCGGCGAAGATTACATCGAAACGCCGGAAACGACGAAACGCGGCCTCATCGTTCCGGTTACGCGCGAAGCCGTTTTCTTCGACCGCACGCACGTCGTCTTGAATCGGGCGAGCGAAGTCGGCGAAACGCTTGCGCTTAACAAAGAAAAACGCGTCGCCGATATGATTCTCGGCGTTTCCAACCTTTACCAATGGAACGGAACCGCGTACTCGACTTACTATGCTTCGTCGAGCGTTTCCGCTCCTTGGGTTAATATGCTCTCCGGAAACGCGTTAGAGTCGCTCGAAAACGTCGACGCCGCCGAAAATCTTTTGGCGAACGCGCTCGACCCGAACACCGGCGAACCGATTCTTTCGGAAGCGAACGTCGCGCTTGTTTCGCCCGCTAAGCGTCGTATTGCCAACGCTTTAATGCACGGAGCCAATTTGAGTTGCGCCGACGGAACGCTCCGCTCGATCCCGAATCCGTTCGAGAAAATTTCGGTCGTTTCGAGCCGAATCGCGCGCCGCCAACTCGCGAAAGCCAACGCCTCCGCCGACGCCGCAACGCTCGACGATTACTGGTTTTACGGCGACTTCAAAAAAGCGTTCGCGTATATGGAAAACTGGCCGATCACCGTTTCCGTCTCGTCGGCGGGAAGCGAAGCCGACTTCAGCCAAGACGTCGTCGCGCGGTTCAAAGCGAGCGAACGCGGCGCCACCGCCGTCTTGAATCCGCGTTGCGTCGTTAAGTGCGTCGGCTAAAACGTCTTACTTAACCCTTGACGCTATCGCACGTTAAAGTCCATTCAACAATCGTCGCCGCAAAGATTTCTCGTCTTTACGGCGACGTTTAGAAAGGCCGATATGGAAAACTCGCCCGACTTCGGCGCCCTCCTGCAAATTAAACGTCAAACCTTGGCGACGCTCGCCGAACTGGCCCGCGATCCCAAACCGACGTATAAAATCGACGGAGCCGTCGTCTCTTGGACCGAATACCAAGAGAGTTTGCGACAAACGATCGACTGGTGCGACCGGCGCCTTAACGCCTTAGAGCCGCTCGAATTACGCTCCATCGCCGTTATCGATTAATCGGTCGCGACATTTTGCCGCGCTTTCCTTCTCCAACGTTTGCGTCGACCTCCGACGGTTCAACCGTCCGCGGCTCGACGCAAACGGCCCTTTCTTTTTACGGGTATCGATATGTCGTTTATCGACAAGTTTTACAAAATCGGCGACTTTAAGGAACGCGTCGTCGCGCTCCAAAATCGCGACGACGGGCTCGTCTCCTTTGAAATCGACCGCGCCGCGGCGTTTTCGCGCCAATTCTCCAACGCTAACGGCGACGGCGATTTACCGCCGCGCCTTACCGCCGTTTGGCGTTTGCCGCTCGACGAGCGAACGCTTTCAATTCGACGCGGCGACAAGATTCGCGACGCCGATTCGCAAATTTGGACGGTCGCGAAAACGTCGGTTTCGCAAACAACGCAACTCGTTTCCTGTCAATCTTTTTGCGAAC
>JAFYVO010000061.1 GCA_017549085.1 Thermoguttaceae bacterium | reverse complement strand
CGCTCCGTCAGCTCGCCCAATCGCGTTTCAAACGCCGCGCTCGATTCCGGCTCTTTATTTTCAACGTCGGCGACTCGGTTTTCAACGCGTTCCAAGCGCTCCGTCAGCTCGCTCAATCGCGTTTCAAACGCCGCGCTTTCTTCCGGCTCTTTATTTTCAACGTCGGCGACTCGGTTTTCAACGCGTTCCCAACGCTCCGTCAGCTCGCCCAATCGCGTTTCAAACGCCGCGCTCGATTCCGGCTCTTTATTTTCAACGTCGGCGACTCGGTTCTCAACGCGATCCAAGCGCTCCGTCAGCTCGCCAAATCGCGTTTCAAACGCCGCCAACGTCTCGGTCAAACGCTCGACTTTTGCCCCTAAAACAGCGGAAGACGGCGACGCGAAGAGCCCCGAAACGCGCTCGGCCAACGCCGATTTGCCGGTTTCGTCCTCGACCGTCGTCGACGGCGACACGACGCCCGTTTGCGCTAAACGTTTCAACTCCGCCGCGGAAATCGGCCCGATCTTCTCGCCGTCGTTCCAATAAAACCAATTCATCGCCGCCCCCGTCGCCGATTCGCCAACTTTTTTCTTCGCCGTTATTTATCCCGTTTCACGACGAAACGAGCGAGCGTTTCCAGCGCGTCGAACGCTTGCGCTTGCTCTTCCGAAGGTTCGCCGGTCGCGCGGAGCGTCGCGACGATTTCCAGCGCTTCGTCGACCAGCGCGTCCGCCTCCGCTCTTGCCGCGTCGACCGCGCCGGACGCCGTCAACATCGCCGCGAACTCCGAACGCTCGTCGAGCGAAACGCCCGCTTCCAAACGCTTTAACGTCTCGGAGCGTTCCGCCGGCGACGCGTTTTGCAGGTAAAGAATCAACGGGAGCGTTTCCTTCTTGTTGACCAAGTCCGTCCCGAGCGTTTTGCCGGTCTTCGCCTCGTCGCCGACCAAGTCGAGAACGTCGTCGACAATTTGGAACGCGATCCCCAACGCCGAGCCGAACCGCCCGAACGCCTCCAACGACTCGCCGCGAGCGCCGCCAAGATACGCGCCCATATGCGTCGCGCACTCAAGAAGCGCCGCCGTTTTGCCGCCGACGATCTTGCGGTAATCGTCCGTCGTCAGCGCGAAATTCCCAATCGAGTCGACTTGCATCAGCTCGCCCTCGACCGTCGCGCGGCAGCACGCCGACGTTTTACTAAAGAGCGCCAAGTCTTCGCATTCGCAAATCAAGTCGAAAGCGCGGGTGATCAACAAGTCGCCGATCAAAACCGCCCGCTGCGAATCCCAACGAGCGTTCACCGTCTCCAAACGCCGACGGAAACGCGCGCCGTCCAGAATGTCGTCGTGAACGAGCGACCCGGTGTGAATCATCTCGAGCGCCGCCGCGCAAAGGTAATGTCGACGGTCGACCGAACCCGCCGCCTTGCCGCAAAGCAACGTCAGCGCCGGACGCAAACGCTTTCCGCCCAAACGGAACGAATGATCGAGATACTCGGAAAACGCCGGGTCGAGCTCGAACAACCGCTCTTTCAAAAGCGCGGTCGTCGCCTCCATCTCGGTCGCGATCGGGCGGTAAAGAAAATCAAGTCCGGCGGCGCGCGGCGTCGTTTCGCTCATCGAAGTTCGTTCCTTATTTTCGCAACGGCGCCGAACGGCCGTTTCAGTTAGATTGCTTACTTTACTTATTCTACGCAAACTCGGCGAAACGTCGGTTCGCCGAGCCAGTCTTATCGTTCGTCGCTTCGTTCGACGTTACTTGCGGCGCAACGCCAACTTCAGGAACTCGGCGCGCGTCTTGGCGAAGTCGCGGAACGAGCCCTTCATCGCCGACGTAACGCAAAGCGAACCCGGCTTCTTAACGCCGCGAAGCGTCATGCAGGAGTGCGTCGCCTCGATCACGACGCCGACGCCGCGAGCGTTCAGCTTTTCCATCAGCAAGTTCGCGATCGTTTCCGTCATCCGTTCTTGGAGCTGCGGACGTTTCGCGACCGTCTCGACGACCCGCGCGATTTTGCTCAAACCGACGACGCGCCCTTGCGGCAGATAGCCGATGTGCGCCTTCCCGACGAACGGCAGCAAGTGGTGTTCGCACATCGAGTGAAAATCGACGTCCTTCACGATCACCATCGAGTCGTATTCTTCGGTAAAGAATTTTTGCAGGTGTTCCGACGGGTCTTGGTGCAGCCCTTGGAACAACTCGGCGTACATCCGCGCGACGCGTTGCGGCGTCTCGATCAGCCCTTCGCGATCCGGGTCTTCTCCGATCGCGCACAAAATTTCCCGCACCGCTCGCTCGATACGCGGCTTGTCGATTTCAAAACGTTCTTTCGTTTCGCCGTTCATTTCGCGCCCTCCGTCGCCGTCGCGCCCATTTTACGCGACTTGCCTATATTGCTTTTCTATCCGTTTTTTAGTTCGTCAAAACTTCGGCAAACGCCGTTCGATGAAGTGCGCGAGCGCGGTCGGGTCGTCCTTCGCGATCAACGCTTCGATTTGCGCTTCCGGCAAATTGAGGTTCTTCATCGCCAGCGCGACGCGTTTCCAAAGTTGCGCGCGTTTTTTCGGCGTTTCGGCCAAATAAAGCTCG
>JAFYVO010000060.1 GCA_017549085.1 Thermoguttaceae bacterium | reverse complement strand
GTATTTTGAACTCTCAATTGGAGTTTACAACGCGGATTGGTTTGTCCCTTTAAGCGGTTGGCCCGACCGGTATTCCGCTTATTACGCGTCGAACGGAGAGACGGCGTTCGGATGGCTGCAGGCTTATGTGCGGACGGAGAAATGGTTCAAAACCGACGAACAAGCCCCGCTCGTTTTTATCGATTCGCCCGACGCGTATCTTTCGTCGGAATGGGCGGCGGAATACGCTCGCGTTCTGGTCGAAATCCGCAAGGCGTTCGGGACGAGTTTTATTGTCGCCGTTCGCGATCCTAACTTCGTCGCCGCGCTTTGGGACGCCGCGCTCAACGAAGGAATCGTAAGCGACGTTTCGCTTTACGAAGCAAAGAAAAATAAGAACGGCAAGTACGTTTACCGCGACGGCGTCGAAGCGGAATTAAAATTCCGACCACTCTTTCAGCAACTTTACGGAAGGAAGAAGCAATGACTTGGATTTATAACGGTCTTAACGCCGACGGAGGTCTTGAAATCAAAGGCATTGCGCCGATCGTCGAGACCGACGAGATTTTTCTCGACGGTATTACGTTGCTCGCCGGTCCGAACGGTTCAGGGAAAACGGTAATCAGAAACCATATGGAGTTTGGCGACGAGGTTTCGCCGCTCTGTATCGACTTTTCGAGAACGACGCCGTTGCAAACCCTTGAAGCGTTGCGGTTTTACCCGCGTCGACCGATTCCTATGGACGAGTCGAAGGGCTTTTACTCCGAGCCCGAGGAGATTGAAACGGCTCGCGAGGAGATTGCGGAGTATGTCGAAAGACTTGCCGGATTAAGAGTTGGATACGACGAATACTCCGCCGGTTTGCTCGCTTCGAATAATGTCGAGGGAAATTACGAGTACTATTCGCTCGACTCGCTTTCGCCGGGCGAACTTAGTTTGTCCTTATTGAATTATATTGTCAGAGTTAACATTATCGACGCTTCTTCGGTTGTTTACATCGAGTTGCCGGAAGCGTTTCTTTCGCCGGAGTGGATCGTCGAGTACGCGAGGGTCCTCGTTTGGGTTAACAAACGAATCGGGACGCGATTCTTTGTAACGTCGCACAATCCGGACTTCGTTGCGGCGATTCGCTACATTTCGGAGTATGAAGGAACGCTCGACAAGACAAGGTTTTATTACGCCAAAAAAAAGGACGACGGTTTCGCGTGGAAGGAAGCGAAGGAAGACGGCGACGATCCGAAGAGTATCGCGCCGCTGTTTAAAATTTTCATCAAAGGTATCGAAAAAATTGCGGAGTATTCTAATGACAAGAAATAACGTAGTTTACGCGGCGAAAAACGAGGGCGTTATCGGGAACGCCGAGATACTGTGCGACGGGATTACCGTTCTTACTGGACCGAACGGATGCGGCAAGTCGACGATTTTGGATTCTATCGCAGAAGAAAAAGAGTTGCCACCTCATTGCGTCGTGTTGTCGCGACGTCTGCCGATACACTCACAGATTTGGAAAAGTTACGACCACCTTGGCGGGCGAGAAGGACTCGATGAAATTCCTGCGAGCGAGTCGGCGGCGAAAGACGCGCTCGCTGTAATTGAACGTTTGCTTAACGGAGTTTTTGCTATAGAGTGGGAGGATTTCACGACGTATTTTTGCCCAACCGATTATTGTGTGGAACGTTACGAAACCGCGTTTTGTTCGTCAGGAGAAATTCTTTTAGGATTGATGCAAATTGCGCTGTTGCACGACGCGTGGAACGGCGACACGCTCGTCGTTCTCGACTCGCCCGACGCTTACTTGTCGCCGGACTGGATTGTCGAATACGCCCGGCTTATCGTCTGGATTAACAAGGCGTTAGGAACGAAGTTCTTAATCGCGACACATAATCCCGATATGGTTTCGGCGATTCGCTATATTTCGGAAGCGGAAGGAACGCTCGGCGCCGTTCGGTTTTACCTCGCTAAGAAAAACGACAACGGGCGTTCCGACTACCGCGAATGCGTCGAGGACAAGAAAAGCATCGAGCCGATTTTCAAGTTCTTCGCGACCGCGCTGGACAAGATTGACGAGTACGGTGAAAACAATCTTTGTGACGAAGGAGAAGAGAACTAATATGTCTACAAGATGTTACTTTGGACTTGAACGTGAAGACGGAGCGGTGGAAGCCGTCTATATTCATTGGGGCGACGGCCCGAAAGAGAGCGCGGAAGATTTGAAGCGCGGCGGCTATACGACTTGCGAGAAAGTCGAAGAATTGATCCAGCGCGGGAACGCAAGCGCGATCAATCTTAATCCTCAATGGCATAGAGTTTACGACGAACCGGCGGAAACGTTTGCGTCGGCGGACGATTATGTCGAACGTTTTCGCGGCGACATTGGAATCGAATACTTGTACCTCTTTCGCTGGAAGACGAAAGCGTGGGAATGTATGGTTGCCAACAGTTGCGACCCAGCGGACGCGCGTCGGCAATTTCAAACATGGGAGTCTCTTGCGATGGAGGACGACAAAATGAAAGACGCCTTGCGAATATTTATGGAACGAATCGGAGACGCGGTCGAGGAACATAACCCCGGCCGCGTTTGCGTTTCCAAGACGGGAAATTACGACGTTGGAATCGAAATGGACGGACCGGACGACGCGTTGTTTTATTCGAACGTCGGCGATTACGAACTTACGATTCCGACGTTCGAAGAGATCGCCGCGCTTCCGATTACTTGCGTTAAATTCGTCGGCGACGCGGACTTTGAAAGCGAGTACAAGAGCTTGCGAATTAACCGCCGAGCGGGCGCGGGAACGTTGCTTGTCGTATTGAACGCGGATTGGCGTCGCGACCTTTTAGGCGTCGATTACGTCGACGTCGAAAAAAGATCGCCGAAAGAAATGTTTGCGGAAACTGTCGACGGCGTCAAAGTTTGGGTGAACCGAGAACTGCGCAAAGAGCATTTAAACAAACTTCTCGACGCGTCCGGCGGGCTGCCCGAAAACGGTTGGTGGTTGGCGGATTTTGACGGAAATGCGTTTTATGTTTATTGGCGCGAGCCCGACAATTCGCTCCGCATGAGGACGTTTTCTTTCGACACGTTTTTCGAATGCTTCCCCGAAGATTTGATCGAAGAGGTTGATTATGAATAATTATAACGTATGCGTTGAGTTTTACGACGGCGAGCCGGAACAGGCGGTTGTCGTAGCAGAAAACGTAAGAGCCGCGATGGGACAGGCTAGGAGACTCGCGGCGTCTTGGGGAAAGGAGAATCAAAAGATTCCGCGCAGTATTAAGGTCGAGGAGATTCGCGAGTTTGTTCGGACGGCAACGGCTGAAATTCAAGTCGACGGCGTCTCGTATCCGTTTCGGAACAAAGCGTCTTGGGCTTGTCGAAAAATCGACTGCGGTTTCGAATGCGTATGCGAGGAGACGCCGCAAGTTAGAGCGACCGGGAATACTCCGCAAGACGCGATTCGCGCTTGTCAAGCCGAGTTTGCGCGACTGTTTGAAGAGACGTGTGAACGGCGTTTTGTCGATTATTCGAACGCGACGCAAGCGCTTTGGAGAGCGTTTGCCGAGACAGTCGATCTTGTCGCTTATCGTAAGAAAAAGCCGACGCGTTGGACGCGAGAGGGCGAAATCGTCGCGCTCGACGCTGAAAGCCTTCTTGTCGAATGGTCCGACGGAAGCACGGAAACGCTTGACTTAAAAAAGTTTCCGCTTCCTACCGACGTCGAGCCGTTAAAGGCCGGCGACTGGGCGGAGTTCTTGATTGAACGCGATTTTTTCACAGCCGAGCCGCGTAAGATCGCTTCAGTTAAAAAGTTTGTTCGCGAGGAATATTCGCTCG
>JAFYVO010000059.1 GCA_017549085.1 Thermoguttaceae bacterium | reverse complement strand
GGCGAAAACTACCTCGTTTGGATGTTCCGCTCGCTCGGGCTCTTCTTTACGCTCGTCTTCTCCGTTCTTTCGCTCTCGATGGTCGCGCTGATCGTCGTCAACGTTCTCGCGTTGCGCCGCAACGTTATCGCGCCGGAAGAATTGGCGACGAAGTTCGGCGCGCTCCTCGACGAAAACCGCTTCCAAGACGCCTACCAACTCGCGAAAGACGACGAATCGGTTCTCGGCAAAACGCTCGCGATCGGGCTCTCGAAAACGTCGGCCGGATACGCTAAAGCGGAGCAAGCGATGCGCGACGTTCAAGAAGAAGAGACGATGCGGCTCGAACACCAAATCGGCTATCTCGCGTTGATCGGCAACTTAGCGCCGATGATCGGGCTCTTCGGGACAGTCGTCGGGATGATCGCGTCGTTCCAAGCGATCGCGGCGGGGGGCGCGGCGCCGTCTCCGCAAAAGTTGGCCGAAGGGATCGCGACCGCGCTCTTCACGACGGAACTCGGGCTCGCGATCGCGCTTCCGGCGCTTTTCGCGTTCGACTTCTTGAAAAACCGCCTTTCGCGTTTTATGCTCGACGTTTCGGTTCTTTCGGAAAACCTGATGGGTCGTTTCGCGAACGTCGCCGCGCCGAAAGCGCCGTCGTCGCCGCAACGTCCGTCCGGTTCGCCGTCGTAAACCGCCGGATCGCGCCGTTTCCGTCGCGTCGCTTTTTCTTCGTCGTCGACGCGACGTTCGGTTCGTTCCCGCTTTTCGTTCTTCTTCCGCCTCGCAACGGGTTAAAATACGCAAGATAGTCAAATGAGCAAAGAACGCGTCCGTCCGCGGTTGAAAGAAGCCGCGCCGAATATGACGTCGATGATCGACGTCGTTTTCCTCCTGATTTCGTTCTTCACGTTGGTGATGAACTTTTCGCAAGCGGAGCAAAACGAGGAGATCGCGCTTCCGGTCAGCGAACTGGCGCAACCGCCGGAGGCCGCGCCGCCGGAACAGATCGCGATCCAAGCGTTCGGCGACCGTTCGCTTTTGCTCGGAACGCTTCCTTGTTCGCTCGACGACGGCGGCTCGCCCGAAACGTCGTCGTTCGCCGGAGCGTTGAAAGTGGAACTCCGCGTGTTGAAGGCGATTCGCCGCGTCGACGCCGAAGCGGTAACGATTATCATCCGCGGCGACGAACTCCTCGAAACCGGCTTCATTCAAACGATTATTTCCGTCTGCCAAGATCAAGGGCTCGACGCGTTCGTCCTCCGCGCCCGTCAACGCGTCGACGGTTTCTAACGCTCGCGTTCCTCCAAGCTCAATAGAAAAAGCGCCGACGTAAAGTCGGCGCTTTTTCTATTGAGCGCAACACTTTAAACGTCGACGTTTAAAAAACCTCGAACGTCGATTTCAACGTCGTTACGACGCCGAGTAAAATAACGGTCGCGCTCAAAAAAGCCCGCGATGTTTTGTCAACTTTTTCAACGACGCCGAAAACGCGCGCCAACCGATTCTTTTGAAAAGCAAGAAAATAAGCGCAAACAACGACCGGTAAAGCGGTTGCAACGCTAAAGACCAACGAAAAAAGAAACGGAGCGCGAAACACCGTCGCCAGCGCGACGGTCGCCAAAAACGCCGCCGCGAAAAGAAACCCGATCGGCGCCGCGCTCCAAACCCCGATTTTATCGACGATTACGCGCGCTCGGTCGACGTTCGCCCGCCCCGCAAACGGAACGGAAATCCGCCCCGACAGCGCGATTCCCAGCGCGACGGTCGCCGGGCCCCAAAATCCGCGCAAGTTGATCGCCGCCCAACGCGTCCAACTTTCGCCGCCGTCGCTCGTCGCGAACGTCGTCGCCAAAAACGCGAAAAGGACGTAGGCGACGACGCGTCCGAAGGCGTATAACCCTCCGGAAATTAAGACGTTGCGCGCCGCGTCGCCGCGTCAAACAACGCGGCGACGCAATGTCGTTTTCGTTTTTTGCTAATCGGCGCTCAAAATCTTCTTCGCTTCGTCGAGCGAAAGCCCCCGGCCGACGACGCGAACGCGCCCGTCGACGACCAGCGCCGGAGTCGCGATAACTCCCGCCGCGACAATACGATCGATCGCCGTCGCCTTTTCAAACTCGAAATCGAGTTCCAACTCGTTCGCCGCTTGTTCGACGGTCGCCGCCATTTTTTTACACGCACCGCAACCCGTTCCCAACACTTGAATTAACATCGTCGTTTTCCTTTCGTTAAAAACCTTTGAAAGCGTTTTGACGCCGCGTCGCGCTTTACGACGCTTGCTTTACAACGCGTCAATCAAAAAAACATTCCAAAAATCCAACCGCACAACGCGCTGAAGCCGGCGACCATTCCGACGAACGCGAACGTTTTTTTCGCGCCTAAATACTTGCCGATCACGACGATACTAGGCAGCGACAGGGTCGGCCCGGCCAAAAGGAGCGTCAACGCAGGGCCCTTTCCCATTCCAAGTCCAATAAGCGCTTGCAAAATCGGGATTTCCGTTAACGTCGCGAAATACCAAAGGGAACCGACGACCGACGCTATCAAGTTGGCGCGCAAGGAGTTCCCCCCCACCCACGAGGCGACCGTTTCCGCCGGCAAGAGCGCCGCGACGAAACCGGTCAGCAAAACGCCGCCGAAAAGGAGCGGAATAATCGTTTTCGAAAATCCCCAAGTTTGTTCGAGCCACTCGCGCCGTTCCTCGCCGGTCAGCCAACCGAACGCCGCCGCCAAAACCGCGACGCCGAAAAACGCGCCGATGATCCAACGCAACTCGTGTAATTTCAAGCTCCAACGATATTTTTCGTCAACGACCGTCGCGAACGCGGTCGCGTCCTTTTCGGCGATTCGGTATTTTGCGTCTTGCTCGAACGCGGCGCGAACGGACGCAGGAACGTCGTCCGCAAACTCCGGCGTTTCAAGGAGTTGAAAGTCGAAATCGCCGCTCGTTCGCAGTTGAATCGCCGTCGTCAAGCGAATCGGTTTCGCGGTTTCCGGAATCGTCGTCGTTTCTTTTCCAAGTTCCGCGTCGAGGCGAGTTAGAACGGAGCCCGGCTTCAAATTGAACGCCGTCGAACCGGGATTCGGCCAGTCGAGGAAGACCAGCGTCGCGACCAACGCCGTCAAAAAAACGAACGTTTGCCAAGGTTTGCGTTTCGTCGGCGCCGGTTCCAACGTTTCGAGCGTCGCCGCGAGCCGTTCCGTTTCGCCTCCGCGGAAAAGCGCCGCCATCGCCAGACCGACGACCAAACTTATCGCGATCGCCGCCGTCGTTCTCGCGACGCCCAGTTCGAGCCCTAAAACGCTAGCGGTCAAGCAGATAGCGACGACGCTTAACGCGGGCCCCGAGCATAAAAAAGCGCAAGCCGGGCCAAGTCCGGCGCCGACGCGGTAAATCCCGGCGAACATCGGCAGGACGCTGCACGAACAGACCGAGAGAATCGTTCCCGAAATCGACGCGACGCCGTAGGCCGACGCTTTATTCGAATTCGGGCCTAAATATTTCAAAACGCGCTCCTTAGAAAGAAACGTCGAAATCGCGCCGGCGATAAACATCGCGGGAACGACGCACGCCAACGTATGATACCGCGCGTACCACTGCAACGTCCGCAAGCCCTCGAAAGTCGCCTCGCGAATCGCCGGATTCCCCAGCGGAAGCCAGTACGCCGCCGCAAACGCCGCGCAAATCGCCGCAAAAACCGTTCTGTTTTTCATCTCTTTACCTTTTAAGTCGTTGCGTTTCAATCGGTTCGCTCGCCCCGTCGCGCCAAACCGGACGTCGCGTTGCAAACCGCGCCAACCATTGCATATTTGGCTAATCCAACAAGCATTATTTCAAAAAAAAACGTCGCTCCTTCGCGACGCGGTTATATGGCGACGCCCGTTCGCTATTCGCAACAAGCGTTAAAGCCCGAACCGTTTAGGCAATCGAAAATTTTCGCCAAACAAGGGCAAGCCAAGCGATAATAGACGTTCTTCCCGCGTTTGTCGCAAGTTACGACGCCGGCGTTCTTTAGAACGGCCAAATGACGCGACAACGTCGACATATCGATCGGAAACGACTCCAGCAATACGCAAACGCAAAGCTCTTCGTCGGCGAGCATTTCGACGATTCGAAGCCGCGTCGGATGCGCCAACGCCTTAAAAAAATTCGCTTTAGCGTCGACCGATGTAAAATCGCGCATTCTCTTTCCTTTCTACGCTTGCAATTTTAGCCAAACGAGCAACTTTGTCAAGCCCTTTTTCGCCCTTCGCAACAAAAAAAAAACGCGAACCCGAAAAGCGTCGTTCGAATCCGCGTTTTATCCCTTTAAACGGCAAGCGCTTGCGTCAGGTCGTGTAGTCCGCGTTGAGGTGGACGTATTCGCAGGTCAGGTCGGACGTCCAGAAGCGAATCGACGCGTCGCCTTCTTGGAAGAAGATTTCGAACGACGTGTCGTAATTGTCGCGAATCGACGCGGAAACGGTTTCCTTGTCGAAGTCGAGCGGCGTGCCATTTTCGTAAAGCAAGAAACCGTTGACTTTAAGCGAAACCTTCGTCGGGTCGTACGGGACGCCGCAGCGACCGGTCGCGGAGATAATGCGGCCCCAGTTCGGGTCGGCGCCGCAAATGGCCGTCTTAACGAGCGCGTCGTTGGCGACCGTTTGCGCCAATTTCTTCGCCGACTCGCGGTCCGGAGCGCCGAAAACGTCGATGGTGATGAGGTGCGACGCGCCTTCGCCGTCCCCCGGAATCATCGGGGCGAGTTCTTGGCAGAGGTCGAGGAGGAGCGCTTTGAACGTCGTTAAGTCGTCGCCGGACAACGCTTCCGGAATCGCGGCGCCGTTCGCGAGGAAGACGACGCTGTCGCTGGTGCTGGTGTGCCCTTCGACGCTGACGCAGTTGAACGTTTCGTCGACGACTTCCTTGAGCATCGCTTGCGCGTCGGCCGGTTCGAGCGCGGCGTCGGTCATCAGCGTCGCGAGCATCGTCGCCATATTCGGGCCGATCATCGCGGCGCCCTTGCACATCCCGGCGAGGCGGAACGTTTTGCCGTCCTTCGTAACCGCTTGACGCGAAACGATTTTCATCTTCGTGTCGGTCGTCATGATGGCGGTCGCGGCCTTCTTGAAGTCGTCGAGGGTCGAACCGAGCGACGCCCCGGCGGACGCGGCCCCTTCGGCGATGCGTTCCATCGGGAGCTGGACGCCGATGACGCCGGTCGACATGACGAGCGCTTGGTCGCCGGTCGCGCCGACCGCTTCGGCGGCGAGTCGCGCCATTTCACGCGCGTTTTCGAGCCCGAGCGCCCCGGTGCAAGCGTTGGCGACGCCGGAGTTGGTCGCGACGACGCGGATTCCTTTCCCCGGCGTGAGCGAACGGTCGTAAGTAACCGGCGCGCCGCAATTTAAGTTTTGCGTGTAGACGCCCGCCGCCGTCGCCGGCAAATCCGAAACGACGAGCGCGAAATCGAGTTTCGTCGTGTTCGGCTTAACGCCGCAATGCGTTCCGGCGAACCGATACCCTTGGGGAATGAAAAATTCTCGCTCCATTTTCGAGCCCTTTTCTCTTTTGCTAAACCGTTATCGTTAAGCGTTTTGCAACGCCCGACGCACGACGCGTCCAACCGTCCGAAGAAGCGTCCGCTTTTCCTGTCCGCCCTAACGAGCCGACCGCTTGAAAGCGACCGCAGAACCGGAGGCCGCGTCGAGAGAAATCGACGATTTCCAACGCAATTATACGCCGCCGCGCGAAAAAATCAAGCCCCCGTCGCGTTCGTTCGTCGGCGCCGCTTTATACGGCTACCGAACTTTTTTCGCGTTGCGCTCGACAATCGCTCGCAACGTTTCGCAAGTGTTTTGGTAAGAAATTTCTTCGGGCGGCAACCGGTTTTCGCGCAACATTTTTTCGCTAATTTGCAAGCGTCCCGAATTGGGGTTGAAGTTCGCCGACCAATTGCGTTGGTCTTGGCGATGATTTTCGCGGAGGTCGATCTCGTCGAGAAAATAAGCCGACGCGTTGGTAACGAAGATTTTCCGCTGGCGGTCGCGCGTCGAAAGGGCGAAGTCGTAAAAGATTTTCAAGACCATCAAACATTTCGGCGTTTCCGGCGACTTCACGACGAAATCTTCGTACAGCCGGTGAATCGCGGCGACCGCGTTGTTGGCGCACCTCGCTTTGTTCATTTTCAAATTGATCATCGCGAAAAGCGACGGTTCAAGCCAAGAAAAGCAGTCGTAACTGGCGTTGGTCGTCGATTGAACGCTCGAATCGCGGCAAATTTTGTATTCCGGCGCGACGTGGTTTTGCGTAAAAGTTTCCAGTTTCGAAACGAGAAACTCCTTTATCGCATAACCGATCGCCGTCGACGATTGAACGCAGTTGTTCGGATGTTCCAACAAATTGTAATCTTCAAGCCGAAGAAGCAACTCGTTACCGTAACACTTAAAGATCGTCTCGACGTAAGAAAGAATCTTCGTTTTGAAATCCGTTAAGCGCGCGTAATATTCCATCGTTGTCTTTTACTTTCGTTTTTTACCTAGCTCGCCTAGTGAAACGCGAATCGCCAACCCGATCGCCTTGCCGAGAAGCGACGCGGCGCGTTCGACGCCCCAAACGCTTGCTCGCCGAGCGGCGACGGACGGTCAACGCGCAAAACAACGCTCGACGAGCGACGCCGGACGGTTCAGCGAAAAACTCAACGCGAAACGGCGCGGCGTCTCAAACGCTTGCTCGCCGGGCGACGATGGGCGGTTCGGCGAAAAACTCAACGCGGAACGCTCGGCGCGCCAAACGTTCTGTCGGCTTTCGACGTCCTCGTCGTCGGGCGGTTCAGCGCAAAAAAACGCTCGCCGCGAAGCGACGCGGCGCGTTCGACGCCCCAACGTTTGCTCGCCGAGCGACGACGGCGGTTCAGCGCAAAACAACGCTCGACGTCTCAAACGCTTGCTCGCCGGGCGACGACGGACGGTTCAGCGAAAAAATCGACGCGAAATATAGGGGCCCCCAACGCTCTGTCGGCTTTCGACGTTCTCGTCGTCGGGCGGTTCAGCGCAAAACAACGCTCGACGAGAAGC
>JAFYVO010000006.1 GCA_017549085.1 Thermoguttaceae bacterium | reverse complement strand
TTCGCCGGTCTTCTTCTTTTCGTCGGTCGCGTCCCCTCTCTTCGCTTTCTTCTCTTTCGGGACGTCAAGCTCCTTGACGTCGAGCGGCTTAGGCCCGAGATATGGCAACGGTATTCCCATTGCCGCGCGATTCAACAAGTCGAGCGCGGCGGCGACGCGTCTAATCGATTGAACGTAATTTTCAAAGCCTTGTTTCGAAACGGTAAGGTTTTTGGTTATGCGGCGAAGCTCTTTTCCCATTCCGTCGATTTCGGCCTTGATCGACCGAAACGCTTCGCGCAACGGCGGCGCGACGTCGTTTGCGAAATGGTCGAATTCCTTTTGAGAAAGCCCGAGTTTCTTCCAAAAATCTTCGAACGCTCCAAGAAGATCGTTTATCGTAACGTGAATACGACGCATAATCTTCTCAAAGTTGTTCGCGCTGCGATTCGTATACTGCCCGAACGCGGCGCGAACGCCTTTGTACGCTTTCCCCGCCGCCTGACTTAGCGCGTCGAATCGCGAGATCGTTTCTTCGAGAGGCTTTTTCATCGAAGCGATCGCCGAAGCGATTTTCTCGAACGCCGAAGCGTCGAACGTGAACGTGTAAGAGCCGAGGCGTCGCGTCGAAACGGCCAAGCGGTTGATTAGAACGACAAGACGACGAAGCGCCGGAGAGCTTTTATTAACGGCACCTCCGAGTCTTACGAAGGAAGCTAAGGATTGACGTATTAAATCAGAATTCGCGTCAAGATAAAGCGCCAGCTCTCCGAGAACTCTCTTAATTTCTTCAAGAGATTTTTTCATCTTTCCGCCGCCGGACGCGACTTTCACGAACGCGCCTTGGAGGCTGTTGAATTTCTTCACGGCGGCCGACGCGGCGTCGCCCGATTCGCGAACGTTCGTTCCAAGCGCTTGCGTCGCTTGGCGAGCCGCCTGAACGGCGTCCAGCCTGACTTGTTCGGCGGACTTGGCCAAACTCCCCGCCGTCTTCTTCGCTCGCGCCGCGACGAATTTTCGAGCGTAATGCGCGAGCCCCGCCATCGCTTTCGCCGCTTGACCGCAAGCGACGCCAAGTAGAGAGAAAATCGTAACGCTTGCGCCAAGTCCGGAGAACGCGCGTATCAACGTGTCGAAATGTTTGACGGCGGGCGTGAGAAAGTCGTTGATCAACCAAGTTCCCGCGTCGATCAACTTCGTTAGAGAACCGACGACTTCCTTTGTGAACGTATTGCCCAACGCTTCCGCCGCCGACAAGAAGAGACGAATCGCGCCGCCGAGTCCGGAGTCCATCGTTCGCGCCGTTTTATAGGCCGCGCCGTCGGCTTCGTCGAGCGCTTCCGTTATTTGGTCTATGTCCGCGTGCATCAACGAGAACGAGCCCGGCAACGCGCGGAGACCGAAGATTTCCTTAAACGCGTCGGCGACCGTAACTTGGTCGAGGTTGAGGCGCTGAACGGAAACTTGGATTTCTTTAAAGATTCTGTCGAGCGATTTCAACGAACCGGCGCTCTTGTCGACGACGTCGACGTCGAAAATGTCCTTGATCGCCGTTTGATTTTTGACGCTCGCAAGACGCATCATGATATTGCGCAACGACGAACCGCCCTGCTCGCCTTTGAGGTTAAAGTTGGCGAGAAGACCTAAGTCTCGAAGCACCGTTTTTATGTCGACGCCTAGCGCGTTTGCCGCCGGACCGACGTATTTCAGCGCGTGTCCAATGTCTTCGATCGTTTGCGGCGAGCGGTTGGCGGTTTGCGTCAGCAAGTCCATAACGCGTTGCGCTTCGGACATCTCGATATTAAACGAACGCATCGCGGCGACGGCGAGATCGGCGGCTCGCGCCAAATCGACGCCGGTCGCGCGAGCTAAGTCGAGCATTGGAGTGATCGTTTGAGAAATTTCACGAGCGCTCAAACCGGCGCGAGCCAACGCCGCCATTGCGGACGCGGCTTGCGTCGCGGTAAAAGACGTCGTGCGTCCAAGTTCGCGAGCTTGCTCCGCCAGTTTCTCCATCGCGACTGTTTCTTGTCGAACGGAGACGGCGGATTTCTCGAGAGCCGAAGAAAGTTTCGCGACCTGCGTCGAGGTTTGCGCGTAAGCGAGATCGAGAATACCGGCGGTAACGCGAATTTGGTCGTCGAAATCGCGAAAGTTTTTGACGGCGAGAGCGATCGGAGCGGAAACGGCGATCATCGCGTTCGCGACGGCGTTGCCCGCTCCGGCGGTCGTGTTCCCCCAAGACTTAAAGGCCGACGAGGCTTCTTTTAAGTCTTGTTCGAACTTCGCTTTACTGCAATAGATTTCAACATACGCGCCGCCCGCGCGGATTAAGGAAGGCGTGGCCATGAATATATCCTATCTTGCGCCGCGCTTTCCGTTCCGTATGATCGATTTTATTTTCGATAGCGCTTTACCGCGCCGTTCGGCGGTCGCGGCGTCCGTTGAATTGTCTTTTTTAGATAATTGATAGAAGTTGAATTGCGACGGGCGGAATTTTGTTTTTCCGTCTCCGTGCGCCGCGACGACGTAACATAAGAGAGTCGAGAAGCGTTCCCA
>JAFYVO010000058.1 GCA_017549085.1 Thermoguttaceae bacterium | reverse complement strand
GAACCGGGGTCGGCGTGCAGGACGAGGGTCGGGACGTCGATTTTCCCGAGCGTTTCGCGGAAGTCGGCGGTCGTCATCGACTCCCAATAGCGGCGGTCGACGGCGGCGCGCTCCGGCGGAATTTCGGCGAAAAAGACCCGTCTAGCGAGGGACTCGCGGACGCCGGTGATCTCGACGGCTTTGGCGAGCCAAGCGTCGCGGTCGAGCGGTTCCGGCCAAGTCGGCGGGTCGGCGGGATTCGACGCGACTTCGCAACGGGCGAAAAAGGTCGTCTTGAAGAGGGGCGGATCGTCGAGCAAAATTTGCATATCGCGCTCGTAATCGTCGGCGAAGTACCCGCCTTGGCAATAACCGAGCCGCCAAGCGTCGTCGTTAAGGAGTTTGGGGCACGTGTCGACGAAAACGGCTTTCGCGACGCGGTCGGTTCCGAACTGTTCGAAGTAAGAAAAGAGGACGGAGCCGCCCATCGAGTACCCGACAAGCGCGACGTCGCGAGCGTCGAGGCGTTCGATCAGCGCGCGCAGGTCGGCGGCGGAGCGTTCGACGCCGCAATCGGAAGCGACCGGCGATTTCCCGTACCCGCGCTGGTCGAAGGCGACCGTCCGAAAAGCGCCGCTTTTGTAAAAGCGTTCGATAATCCCGTTCGCCGTCGCGACGGAGCCGCCGAACCCGTCGACGTAAAAGAGAAAACGCCCTTCCCCGACGTCGACGTAAGCGATTTCCGCGCCGTCGTCGACCGTCGCCGTTAGATATTCGAGTTTCATTTCTCGCCGCGACGCGTTTGGGGCGCCGCCTCCGCCTCGCGTTGTTTCGCCGTTTCGGGTAAAAAATCGAGTTTCCCGAACCGAAGCGGCGCCGAACGCGCCCGACGCCCGCCGAGTCGCACTTTACCGCATCCGGCGAAAAAACGCAAGAGAAAAGCGGAAAAAACGCCGCGTCGCGCTCGGTGAAATCGCCTCAAACGTCGCCTTGCGCAACCGTCTTAACCGTTCCAACCGTTCCAACCGTTCCAACCGCTTTCAGCTGTTTCAGTCGATTTAGTCGTTCCAACCGCTTTTAACCGCGCGCTCGTTTCGTTCCCTTCCGCTCCCCTATTTTACCCGTCGAGCCAGTTTTCGCCCCCCAAACGCGCCGTCAACCGAGCGGTTTTATACGCCGTATCGAGCGTGTAAACGGTGTGCCCCTGGTAAACGCCGGTCTCCGGAAGCCGCTCGACGACGAGCGCGACGTCGGCGCGTTCCGGCGCTTCCCGTCGAACGGTCAAAGTCAGCGGAAGAAGATAACAAACGTTGCGCTTTCTTGGGTTAAAAAAAGGAACAGCCGTTCGAAAATTCGCCGCGACGCGCTTTTTCGCCAGCTCGACCGCCGCGTCGAACCGAAGTTTCATCTCGAACAACTCGCTCGAACCGGGGAGCTTTTTCTCCAACGCTTTAAAATATCGGCGGCGCTCCGGCGTTTTTTCCGGTTGGTCGGCGACGTCGTCGAGCGTCCAAGTTCGCCCGTCGATTTCAAGCGCGAGAAACTCCGGCGAACAATACCGACGCAAGAAAACGCTCGGCAAACGCGAAACGTTTTCGACGAGGCAATGCTCGCCGTCGCAATGAATCGCCGCGTCGCCGTCGAAAACGAGGTCTTCGCGGCGCTCGAAAAACCGCGCTCGTTTCGGAAGCGGGTCAAACCGCGCGACCAACTCTTTTCCGTCGGCGTTCTCCGCGACGACGGCGAAGGACGAAAGGCGCCAAGGTTGCGGCCCCGCCCCGACGTTTTTGCGGAAAAACGCGAAAATCGGGTCGAATTTGCGGTCGAAAAGCCCGACGTTGAACGCGGCGACGTCCCCGGCGGGCGCGATTTCCACCTTCCCTTCGAACGCAAGTTGGCGGAACGTATATTTTATATACGACTCTAAAATCGGCAAACGCGACTCGCCCGGCGCCGGTTCCGCGTCGTCGAAACGCCATTTCTCCGGAAGCGCGAGCGCCGCCAACTCGTCGAACCGCTCCGGCGCGACGACCGCCCAATCGGCGAGCTTCGCGTCGTTTTTGTTCGGAAGTTTGCCGACCGCCGCCGGTCGCGCCGCGTTTGCCGGAAGAGCCGTCGGAGTCGCGCCGCCCTTTTGCGTTTTCGTTCCTTTCGACGTTTTCGGGCGAACGCGACGAGTCGACGAATCGCCGGAGAACTCGCACTTCTCGGCGAAACGCGCCTCCATAAACTTCGCGAACGTCGAATACCCGAACGCTTTGAAGTCGACGCCCGCCTCTTTAAGCCGCGAACAAAGATTCGCGAAATCGGCCCATTTCGCCGCGTCGCGCTTCCCCGATTTGTCCGTTTGAATCGCCGCGAGCGTCGCCAAGACGCGCTTTTCCAGCTCCGCGTCGGAGAGCGGCGTTTGCGGAACCGAACCCGGCGCTTCCTTTTTCGGGACGGTCGACGCGGTCGACGGGGTTTCCGCAACCGGAACGACCGCCGTCGACGCCGTTTTCGGCCGCGTTCGTCGAACGCCTGGAGCGCCGTCAAATTCAAGTTTGTCGGCGAAACGCGTCTCCATAAACTTCGCGAACGTTGAAAACCCGGCGCTTTTGTCGTCGACGCCCTTTTCTTTAAGCCGAGCGCCGAGACGGGTATAAGGAACCCAAGCGCTCGCGTCGCGGCCGCCGTTTTCGTTCGTTTGCAGTTCGCGAATCGCCGTTAAAACGCGCTTAAGAATTTCCGCGTCGGAAAGTTTTTTCGGCGCTTGCGACGTCGGCGCCGGAATCGGCGTTTTGACCGCGACCGTCGACTTTTTCTCGGAAACGCTCGACGCCGCGACGGCTTTTTTCGGCGGCGCATTCGTCAACCGAACGCGGCTGTTCGGGTTCGCGCCCGCTTTATTCAACTGGAACGCGATTTCGCCCCGCTCCGCTTCCTCGCGAAACGCCGCCTCCATAAAGGCGGTGAAGTTCGAGCCGAGGCCGCAAGTCTTCCAAGCGACGCCCGCTTTCGCCAAGCGCGAGCCGAGCGCGCCGAAATCGGCCCAACTTTTCGGGTCGAAAACGCCGTCCGCATTTGTTTGCAACGCCGCGATCTCCGCTAAAATTCGCGCTTTCGCCGCCGTAAGCTCCGCGCTCGCTTGATTCTCCATCGCCGTCTTTCGCCGCCTTCGTTTTAAAATTGCGCCGCCCGCGGTTAACCGCAACGTTTTTCATTCGCATTAATCGCTAAAAGGCGCGCCGACTTTTCAGCCGACGCGCCGCCGTTCGCTCGCGAGGGGTTCTCTCGCGAACGCTAAATCAACCGCCGTCGGCGACGCTCGACGCTAAACGCCGAACGCCGCCGCTCGTTTCGCGCTTGCCGAACGCTCGTTAAAAGCGCTCGGGATTATTCCCACTCGATCGTTGCGGGCGGTTTCGAGCTAATGTCGTAAGCGACGCGGTTCACGCCGTCGACTTCCGTCAAAATGCGCGACGAAATCTTCGCCAAGACTTCGTACGGAACCGGATACCAGTTCGCTTCCATAAAGTCTTGCGTCGCGACGCAACGGACGACGACCGCCTTTTCGTACGTGCGTTCGCCGTTCTTCGCGCCGACGCTGCGCACCGGAAGGAGGACGGCGAAGACTTGCGACGTTTCGCGGTAAAGACCCGCCTTCATAATTTCTTCGACGACGATCGCGTCCGCTTCGCGCAGGCAGTCGAGGTCCGGCTTCGAAACCGGGCCCAAGCAACGAACCGCGAGACCCGGCCCCGGGAACGGGTGGCGCCAAACCAACTCTTCCGGCAAACCGAGTTCCAAACCGACTTGGCGAACTTCGTGCTTGTAAAGTTTGCGGAGCGGTTCGACCAACTCGAATTCCATATCTTCCGGCAAACCGCCGACGTTGTGGTGGTACTTCACCGTCTTCGCCGGGGCGCCTTCTTCGCCGCCGCTTTCGACGACGTCCGGCCAAATCGTCCCTTGCGCCAAGAATTTCGCGCCGTCGACTTTATGCGCTTCTTCGGTGAAAACGTCGATGAACGTCTTGCCGATGATCTTGCGCTTTTCTTGCGGGTCGTCGACGTCTTTCAACAACGAAAGGAAGCGTTCTTCCGCGTCGACGACGACAAGGTTCGCGTCGAAGTTTTCGCGGAAAACTTTCGCGACCGAGTCGATTTCGTTTTTGCGCATCAAACCGGTGTCGACGAAAATGCACGTCAGACGCGAGCCGATCGCCCGCGAAACCAACGCCGCGACGACCGCCGAGTCGACGCCGCCGGACAGACCGCAGATCACGCGACCGTCGCCGACTT
This sequence comes from Thermoguttaceae bacterium, assembly GCA_017549085.1. Classification (GTDB taxonomy): domain Bacteria; phylum Planctomycetota; class Planctomycetia; order Pirellulales; family Thermoguttaceae; genus RUG369. The sequence continues at coordinate 1,333 of JAFYVO010000058.1, read as the reverse complement.
GGCTACGAATGCTCTCAATGGAGGTTTCGACAAAATTCTTCATTGTCCAAGTTCCCTAAATTAGCCTTGCAAACCTAACGAACGAAAACGCGACAAGGCGCGCGCCTTTCGCCGCGCACGCCCGTCGGAACGAGCGCCGCCGTCGAACCGTTCGCCGCGCCCCCAAGCGCCGCCGAAAAAATTTCGACGTAAGGAAGTCGCGAACATTTTCTTGTCGTCTATTATAACGCGCTTCGCCGTTTCGAAAATACCCGCCTAGCGCCCCTTCCAACGAAACGCCCCGCTTCGCCGCGCCGTCATCGTCCGTCTCGATTATCAATTTCTGCGCTTTAAATTATTTAGCGTCTCATTTTTACGCCGTCCAACCTCCGTCCCGCTAATATCGACATTCTTCGACGTTATACTGCGCCCCGATTTTCAAAAAAACCGCTTTCTTCCGCGCGACCGCTCCAATCGTTCCTTTTTCCTTGTTTTTACTTAAACGGAATTTATACCTTTCGCGCCGATTTTGCCGCTCTCGTAAAAAACTTTAAAAAATTTTCGCTTTTTTTAAAAAAATCCTCTCAATCATTACCCAAAACGACGTCTTTATCCATCTATATTAATGAGAAAAGCAAAATAAAGCGACTCTTCGACAAACAAAACGATAAAAACGATTATAACGAATTAACGGCAAAAAAAGCCTTAAAAAACGCGTTAAAATTGTTTTTGTTCGACGCCTAAAACGCGAAAAAACGTTATAATAGATAGACGTTAAGTTGAATCGAAGCGCTCGGCTCGCTTTTCTTCCTCCCGACCGTTTCAACCGTCCGTCGACGCGAGGCGTTTTCGTTTCTCTTAACCTTATCGTTCCGAATAGGTTTCCCGATGCAAAAAAACACGTCCAACAACCGTCGTTTCGCTTTGAGCGCGAAATTTTTCTTCGCCGCTCTTTGCGTTGTTTTCGGCTGGTTCGTCTCGTCGTCTCTTTCGTCCGGTTCGGCCTTGGGAGAAACTTGGCGTTTTCGCTTCGATTCGTTCGATCTTTTCTCGACCGTCGCCCGAAACGCGGACGAAACCCCGGTTTGTTACCTCGACGCTTCCGGCCGTCGCGTCGGCGACGTCGTTCTCGCGGCTTCGAACGTCGACGCCGCGCCCGCGTTCTTCGCCGACGAAACGGAACTTTTGGCGAACGACGTTCTCGTCGGCGAAACGGAAGCGGTCGGCGCGACCTTCGACGAAACGGCCCCGGAGCTTGAACCCGTCTCCTTCGCGGCCGCCGAAGAAAACGCCCCGCGTTTCGAAAACGCCGGTTGGGTCGTCGTCGACGCCGACGCTCAAGACCGCGACAAAT
>JAFYVO010000057.1 GCA_017549085.1 Thermoguttaceae bacterium | reverse complement strand
TTGGCGACCGCTTCGAGCGGCGTAATTTCGTCGCCGGTTTTAACGACGGACGCGGCCGGCGATTTCGGGAACGTCGAGTCGGCGGCGCCGTCGAAGTCGCGAAGATCGCTCAATTTGAACGCGGTCGGCTCTTCGGCGCGCTCGGCCAACGCGGCGGCGGCCGGCGGGTCGAAGCGGTGTTCGAAGAGACGGTCGAGTTCGGCGAAGTCGATCTTTTCGATTTGTTCGCGCAACGAGTTTTGCTCGTCGGCGGTCAGCTCGTCCCAAAAGGTTAAAATTTGTTCTTGGCCGAACGGCGCGAGGCGTTGGAGAAGCGATTCTCGGACGGACATGCGGTTTCCTTTATCGTTGCGAGCGGGGGGCGGCTTGCGTCGCGCGTTCGCTCTTTGACGTTTCCAGTTTCTCCCCTTATTTTAATAAACGTCGATTTTTTTGCAAGGGCGGGGCGTCTTTTTCTCTTCCTTTTGGGCGTCGGAACGCGAGCGGCGCGAAGGGGGCCCGGGGGACGGACGGCGGCGCGACGTTAAACTTTGCGGGTTGCGCGGGCGCTTGGGAAAGGTTGCGGAATTTCGCGATTGTCGGAGGAAGGCAAAGTCGAGACGGAAAAAAAGGGCGGCGTTTTTGGGTTGGGACGGTAGACAAAATGGACGAAATAAGTAATAATAGGACAAGGCGACGTCGCGGCGTCGCTTACAGCGAACTTTTTACGAAGCGACGGCGCGTTTTTCGCTCTCGACTTGTCGAAACGGGGCGAGCGAAGCGCGGCGTTTGCGCGGATTGACGCCTTTTTTTTATTTTCACCGTCATTGCGAGGCGATTCCTATGGAAAGCGTATCCGACGTCGTTGTCGAGACGAAAAACCTGACAAAAACTTATCGAGACTTTTGGGGCCGCCAAAAGGTGCGCGCGTTGAAGGCGCTCGACCTCCAAGTGAAACGCGGCGAAATCTTCGGGCTCCTCGGGCCGAACGGCTCCGGTAAAACGACGACGATTAAACTGCTTCTCGGCCTCCTTTTCCCGACGAGCGGCGAAGTCAATATTCTCGGGCGTCCGGCGTCGGACGTCGCGAAAAACGAACGCTTGGGCTATTTGCCGGAAGAATCGTACTTGTATCGATTTTTGAACGCGGAAGAAACGCTCGACTTTTACGGGCGCCTCTTCAATATTCCGGCGGCGGTGCGCAAACAACGCGTCGCGCAGCTGATTCAAATGGTCGGGCTCGAGTCGGCGAAGAAACGCCAACTTCGCGAATACTCGAAGGGGATGACGCGCCGCATCGGTTTGGCGCAAGCCCTCATTAACGACCCGGACTTGATCCTCCTCGACGAACCGACGAGCGGTCTCGACCCGATCGGGACGCGCAACATGAAGAACCTCATTCTCCAACTCAAAGAGCAGGGGAAAACGGTTATTATGTCGAGCCACCTTCTCGGCGACGTCCAAGACGTCTGCGACCGCGTCGGCGTTCTCTATCAAGGGGAATTGAAGGAACTCGGCCGCGTCGAAGACCTCTTGAAGATCGTCGAACAAACGGAAATCCGCGTCGACGGCCTTAGCGACGACGCGAAACGCAAGATCGAAAAGATCGTCGAAGAAGACAAGGCGAACTTGATCTTCTGCGGCAACCCGACGACGTCGCTCGAAGACCTCTTCCACGACATCATCGCGGAAAGCGAAGCCCACCCGGGCAAACGCGTTCGCGGAGGAGAAAAAGCCTAATGATTATCGAGAATCCCATACCTCCGTATCTCGAGTGGATCGGAACGGCGGCGCTGAACTGGCTGATTTCGGTCGGCGCGTTGGCGGCGTTGTTTTCGCTGATCGCGCTCGTTTTCCTGACGATTCGCAAGGGCCCGAAACAAGCTCTTCCGGCGTTCGTCGGAGGCGTTCGCGGCGCGTTGGAAGATTTGTTCAAATTTTCTTGGCGGCGCGCTTGGGCGATCGCGTCGTTGGCGATTCGCGAGTCGATCCGTAAAAAGGTCGTCGTCGTTTGCGTCGTCTTCTTGGCGCTTTTGATGTTCGCCGGTTGGTTCCTCGACCCGAGCGGGAAAGACCCGGCTCGTTTGTGCGCGTCGTTCGTGTATCAATCGACGACGTACCTCGTGTTGCTCCTCGCGATTTTCTTGAGCGCGCTGAGCCTCCCGGCCGACTTCAAAACGAAAACGATTTACACGATCGTGACGAAGCCGGTGCGCTCGAGCGAAATCGTCTTGGGGCGCATTATCGGCTTGGCGACCGTCGGCACCGCGATCCTCGCGCTGATGGCCGTCTGCAGTTACTTCTTCATTTCGAACACGCTGAACCACAAGCACGTTCTCGTCGACGGCGAAGATATTAAAACGGTCGAAGGCGTCGCCGACGATTGGTCGACGCTGGCGCCGGAAACGGTCGTCGCTTCCGGGGAAACGCGCCTCGCCAACGGACACAAACACAAAGTCGAAGTCTTCGCCGACGGTACGGCGCGCGTCGTGGAAGAAAACAAACACGCGCACGCGGTCGAACGCGTCGTCGACGGCGACAAAACGCTCTACAAGGTCGGTTCCGCCGTCGGCGCGCTCCAAGCGAAGACGCCGGTTTACGGCAAAATTAAGTTCCGCGGCGAAAACGGGTTCGAAAAAGAACGCGGCATCAACGTCGGCGAAGAGTGGGAATACCGCAGCTACGTCGCCGGGGCCTCGGAAGAAGCCGTTATTTGGACGTTCGACAACGTGACGCCGGAGCGTTTCCCGGAAGGTTTGCCGGTCGAAATGACGATCAGCGCGTTCCGCACGCACATGGGCAACATCGAAAAGACCGTTATGGGCGCGCTTTACGTTCGCAACCCGAAAACCGGTCTGACCGCCGAAACGAACGTCTTCAACTCCGAAAAATACT
>JAFYVO010000056.1 GCA_017549085.1 Thermoguttaceae bacterium | reverse complement strand
GTTTCGTCGACGACGACCGGCGGGTTCCCCGGCCCGGCGACGATGGCGCGCTTCGTTTGCGACATCGCGGCTTTCGCGACGCCGGCGCCCCCGGTAACGACGAGGAGGTTAATTTTCGGGTGCTTAAAAATAACGTCGGCGGATTCGAGCGTCGGATTGACGATCGCGGCCATCAGGTTGTCGATCCCGTGTTCGGCGTAAATCGCTTGGTTAAAACGACGAACGCCTTCGACCGCAACCTTGCGCCCGCTCGGGTGCGGGTTGAAAACGACCGCGTTACCGGCGGCGATCATATTGATCGAGTTGTTCGCGATCGTCGGAAGCGAGTGCGTAACCGGCGTAACGGCGCCGATAACGCCGAACGGCGCGTGTTCGATGACCGTGAGGCCGTAGTCGCCGCTAAAGACTTCCGCCGACAGAGCTTCGACGCCTTGCGCGTTGTAGCCGACGTTAAGGAGTTTGTCGATTTTGTGCTCGAGACGACCGATTTTCGTCTCTTCCATTTCCATCGTGCCGAGTTCGACGCTTTGTTCGATGCAAATGCGACGGATTTTGTCGATCATCTTTTTGCGTTCGGCGCGCGTCCGTTTCGACAGCTCTTCGAACGCTTGGCGAGCCGCTTCGACCGCTTCGTTCGGGTCGTCGAAAACGCCGTAACGTCCCGCGTAGCTTTTCGGAGCCGAGCCGCCGACCGCGCTCGCCGCCGACGCCGAGTCGCCCAAACGCGACAACACTTCTTGCAAGACGCTGCGAACAAGCGATTCGTTAATTTCCGCCATTTTATTATCGCTCCCTTGATGAAAGGAACGCTTCCGCTCCGACTCCAAGCGCCGTCGAGCGCGCCGTTTGGCTTCGCTCTCCGCTTCCGAACGGTTTGTCCGTCGTCGTCGCATCGTCGTTCCCGCTAATTTATTTTATTTTTATTCGATTTTCGCGCAAAGCTCGCCGAGTTTCCCGCTAAAATCGTTAATTTTTATCATTTATTTGCGCTCAACGCGCGTTTCGCCGTTCACTCGAGCGGCAAGGAGACCTTTTGCACCGTTACCGCGTCGACGACGCCGATGATCGTGCAGTCGACCGGCAGCGGTTTCGTCTCGGGCGTCATCCGCGCGCTCGACCCCTGCACGACAAGAACGTATTGCCCTTGACCGGCGCCGACGACGTCGACGGCGATCAGCGAACGGCTCGTCGTAATCAGTCGGTCGCGCGACTTCGGATCGATAACGTAAGGCTCGATCATCAACAACTTAGAGCCGCGCATCGACTCCGTTTTCTGCGTCGCGACGACGGAGCCGACAACTTTCGCAATAAACATTTTCCGCCCCTAAAATCAAGCGCCGCGTTCTTCGAGAAGCGCTTTCGTTTGGCGCCCGACGATAATCTCTTCGTTCGTCGGAACGACCCAAATTTCAACGCGACTCGACGGCGCGCTAATTTTCGCTTCGACGCCGAGCGCTTTCGCGTTCGCGTCGCGGTCGAGAACGATCCCCAAATCTTCGAGTCCGCTCAAAACGGCCTCGCGCACTTCGACCCGGTGCTCGCCGATCCCGCCGGTGAAGACGATAACGTCCGAGCCGCCGAGTTCGACCAACGACGCGCCGAGGTAACGCCGAATGTCGCCGACAAAAACGTCGAACGCAACCGAAGCGCGTTCGTCGCCGTTCGAACGCGCTTCGGAAATGTCGCGCATATCGCCGGAAACGCCGCCGCTAAGCCCAAGCAGACCGCTCTTCGTCGCGAGGGTTTGCAGAAGTTCGTCGAGCGAAACGCCCGTTTTCTTCGTCAAATACGAACACCAAAACGGATCGAAATCCCCGCAACGGTTGTTGTTAAGCAACCCGGTTTGCGGACTTCCGCCCATACTCGACGCGCGGCTTTTTCCGTCGGCGATCGCGCAAATCGAACTCGACCCGCCGAGGTGGCAGCTGACGATTCGACGGTCGGAACCGAAGAGTTCGCGGCAACGGGTCGCGATATAACGATGGCTCGCGCCGTGGAAGCCGTAACGACGGACGCCGTATTTTTCCGCCCAATCGAACGGGACGCCGTAATAACGGTTGCGCGCCGGAATTTCTTCGTGAAAACCGGTTTCAAACGCCGCGACGAGCGGAATTTCCGGAAGTTTCTCCTTCAATTCGCGCATCGCCTTAACGTAGGGCGGGTTGTGCGCCGGAAGAACCGCGTTAAACTCTTCCATCGCCGCGAGGAGTTCGTCCGTAACCGGTTGAACGCCGGTGTAACCGTAAGCGAAAACGGCTTTAAAACCGATTCCGGCAATCTCGTCCGCGCTTTGCAGACAGCCGGTTTCCGGGTCGGTCAACTGACGCAAACACTCGCGCACCGCGACGCCGTGGTTCGGAGCCGAAACGTTTTCTTCCTTTTTAAAGTCGCCGATCGAAATTTGGCAGGGGCTCGACGCTTCGCCGATACGCTCGACGCGACCGCGCGCCAAGAGCTTTTCGCCGTCCATATCGTACAAACTGTACTTGAAGCTGGTCGACCCTAAGTTCGCCACCAAAATTTTCATTGCTTTGGCTCCTCGTTTTTGTTTTTCGAGTTCGATTCGACCGGCGTTTGCGCAAAACGCCCCTATCCGCTGAAAACATTACGTTTTAATCGTTTAAAACGCTTGTTTCCAACGCTGTTCGATCGCTCGCGCCGCTTAAAGACTTCCGCCTTTGATTAACGACGCGAACTTTTCTTTTCACTCGCTTTAACTCAAGCGGTGAACGCTTCGATCACGCCCTCGGCCGGACGCGGGACGACGTGCGCGGCGACCAATTCGCCGACCGCTTGCGCGGCCGCGGCGCCGGCGTCGACCGCGGCGCGAACGCTTCCGACGTCGCCGCGAACAACGGTCGTAACGAGACCGCCGCCGATTTGAATGCGTTTGACCACTTCAACGTCGGCGGCTTTCGCCATCGCGTCGGTCGCGTTGACGAGAGCGAGAACGCCTTTCGTTTCAATCAATCCAATAGCGTCGTTCATTTTTATTTCCTTCGTATTTAGCGTTGTTTTCGTTTTTATTCTTTATTTCTCGCGCAAAAACGCTCGAAAAACGAACACTGGAGTTCGTTTTAACTATTTCGAGGCGGATTTTTTGATTTGCGGCAAGATTTTTTCAACGTCGCCGTTCGGACGCGGAATGACTTGAACGCCGGTAATTTCGCCGATGCGGGACGCGGCGGCGGCGCCGGCGTCGGTCGCGGCTTTGACGGCGGCGACGTCGCCGGTAACGAAGACGGTAACGATCCCGCTACCCGGTTTGTCCCAACCGAGAAATTCGACGTTCGCGGCTTTCATCATCGCGTCCGTCGCTTCAAACAGGGTGATGAAGCCCTTGCCTTCGAGAATTCCCAACGCTTGCATCGGTTTTGCCATTATAGTTCTCCCGTATTATTAATAATGTCGAGTCGTTCGCCTCTCGCCGCCGCTCTTTTCTTGCGCCGACGTTCGACTCGCGACGTCGTTTATTCCCTTAACTAACGTTAATTATTTCCTCTACTCCGCGCAATTTTACCGTCTTGCGCGTTTTATTTATTTTTTCAACGCGACCGCCGTTCCGTAAGCGTAAACTTCGCAAGCGCCCTGCGCGATTTCGCCGGACGTGTATCGAACGCCGACGATCGCGTCCGCGCCGATTTTTTCCGCTTGTTCGATCATTCGGCGCGTCGCGATTTGCCGCGCTTCGTTCAGCAGTTCCGTGTATCCGGCCAACTCGCCGCCGACGATCGACTTCAACCCGGCGAAAAGATCGCGACCGACGTGCTTCGTTTGAACGACCGAACCTTGAACCAGTCCCAACGCTTGTTCGATTTGCGCGCCCGGAACGTCGTTAATCGTCAAAACCAACATCGCTTGTCTCCCCGCGAAAAAAATTTCTCTTTATCCCAGCGTCGCTTATATCAGCAACACGATCTTCGTCGCGAGTTCGAGGTCGACGGCGTTCCCTTCGTCGGTGTCGAGGTGAACTTCGAGCTTGATTCCCTTGCCGACGCGAACCAAGACGTTCTCAAAGACGAGCGAGCAGTCGTTCGATTCGACGCGCAACTTCATCATATCTTTGTCTTTAACGCCGTAATACGCCGCGTCTTCCGGCCCCATATGAACGTGTCGCGCCGCTCGGATCACGCCTTTTTTCAGTTCGACAACGCCCGCCGGGCCAACCAAAACGCATCCCGGCGAACCGTCGAGCTTGCCGCTTTCGCGCACCGGCGCGTCGATCCCCAACGAAATCGCGTCGGTAAACGACAATTCGACTTGCGACTCTTTTCGCGTCGGGCCCAAGATACGCACCGACGGCAACATCCGTTTGCGCGGGCCGATCAACATCACCGTTTCTTCCGCCGCGAAAAAGCCGTCTTGATAGAGGTCTTTCATTTTCGTCAGCGTTTTGCCTTTGCCGAAGAGCGTTTCGACGTCGGCGTCGGTCAGGTGAATATGACGCGCCGAGATGCTGACGACGAGCTCCGACTTACGCGGCTGAACAACCGGCTCGGGCGCTTGACCGCCCAAAGCGCCAACGACCGCGTTCACGACCTCGGCGCTCGACGCTTTTCCGGCGTCGCGAAGAATTTGACGAACGATCGCTTCGACCGTTTCACGACTGACGTTTCGCAAAGAAGAGCCCATTTTGCCTCGTCTCTCCATTTTTTTATTTTGTCGGCTTTTCGCGCCGCAACCGCCGACTTTTCGCCGTCGGTCGGATAACGTTTTCGTCCGAAGATTTGCCGAAGATTAAAGCGTCTTTTTTACGCCGCGCCGTTTAGCCAAGCCCGACGACCGGCGTGAACGTTAAAAACGCTCTATTTTGTCTCAATTTGCAGAAATTCCAGGCGGGATTCCCAACTTCCCTATTATAACCTAAAATTTTATTTTTTAAAGAGCGCTTCCAAAAAACTCAAGAGATTGTCCGCGCTCGAAGCTCCCGGGACTTGCGCGTTATCCCTTATTGTTTACAATGAAAACGCGGCCCGCGCCCTTTCTAACGCGCCCTCGCCCGCCTTGTCGCAACAACCGCTACAACCCTTAAATCACGCCGTTTTTCACCGTTTTCCTCAATGATTAAACCCGTTTTTATCGCCGCCGTCAAACTATCGCTTATCGCCGCGCTTTTTTACGCAATGTTCGCTCGGGCGTTGAAAGGCTCGGCCTTCTCCGAACTTCGCGTCGACGGTCAAGGGGTCGCGCTTTTGGCGCTCGGACTTTTATTAAACTTTGCAGCGACAACAATTACCATCGTTCGCTGGCGCGCGCTCTTGCGCGCGCTCGACGCGCCGCTCTCGTTAGCCGACGCTCTAAAGTACGGCTTCCTCGGCTTTGCGTTCAATCTTTCGCCGCTCGGCGTCGTCGGCGGCGACGCGACCAAAATCGTTTTGGTCGCCAAAAAAACGACAATTTCCGCCGACGCGGCCGCCGCAAGCGTCGTTATCGACCGTTTTATAGGACTTTACGCTATGTTCGCGTTAGGTTTAAGCGTCGCGTTTGCGTCCGGTTTTTACGCCAATCCGGAACCGCTCGCCCGTTTTGCCGCGCAGGGCTTAATCGCGCTAACTCTTGGCTCCACGTTGTTTTTACTTTTTGTCGTAGTTCCGCCAAGTCAACGACGGCTCCGCGAAAAAGCCGCCGGCGCCGTTCCGTTGATCGGTTCCCTTCTGCAAAAAGCGACGACGACCGCCCTGCTTTACCGCGAACGCAAAACCGCGCTCCTCGCCGCGTTCGCCGCGACGCTGGTCGTTCACGCCCTTTTCTCAACGTCGCTATACTGTTTAGCGGTAGGGCTTTACAAAACCGCGCCGACCTTCCTCGACCACGTTGTCCTTTATTGTTCCGCCAACGTCGGTTCGACGATACCGTTAAGCGCCGGCCCTTTCGAATACTTTCTCGACGAACTTTACCCGCTTTTCAACGCCGACTTAAATCTCGAATTTAGCCCAGGTTACGGCGCTACAATCGGAGTCGCGTTTCGTTTGTGCGCCGTCTGCGTCGCCGCGTTTGGGCTCGTTTACTACGTCGTCGCCCAGAAAAAAGACAAAACGTCAAAATGAACATTTCGCGCCGTTTTTTTTATTTTACATTGCGTAAATTAAGCGGGTTTGCGACGCTCTTTGCAAAGCGTCGCATTCAAAAAACAATTCTTACAACCTCGCTATTCGCAACGTTTAGCGTTTTACCTCTTAATTGGTCTCTTAGCGTCGCAACGACTATAAGCGACGAAGCCGCGACGCCGCGAAACGACGACGCTTACGCGGGTTACGTCGGCTCAAACGCCCGATGGCTCGTCGACAAACGACACGGCGTCGTCTACGCTTGGGAACTCGAAGAAAATCGACCGCTTTGGTCGAGCGACGGCGTCGTTTTCCGCGCTTCCCCTTATAAAAGTGACGCTTACGGCAAAACCGCTCGCCTGCCGGAAACCTTCGACAACGCGACGGAAATCTTCGGGCGACTCTACTTTCTACTCGACGAAATCGACTCGCGCTCGCTGAACAATGAAGTCCCGAACGCTCGACGCGATCAATTACTCGTCGCGCTCGCTCCTAAAGAGCAAGGGCGCTTAGTTTGGCGACGGCGCGCCCAAGACTTCGCCCACTTCTTTACCTCCAAAACCAACCTAAGGTTTACCAACGGTATTACCCCTTTGCCTAACGACGAACTTCTCGTCAAAGTTCAAGCCGAAAACGAAACGATACCTTTCGCCCTGAACGCGGCGACCGGCGAAGCGCGACGCCTAGAAGCCAATCCGACTCCTCGTTTGCCGCGCCCCGCGTCGTTGCGTTAGTCGCTTCTTCTTTTCGCTTTCGCTGAACGCTAGGTCAAGAATCGCGTTTTCTTCAAGCGCTTTTCCTTAACTACCTAAGCTCTCTTTTCTCCTTTTTACCCTGCCGCTGCTTGTAAAACTCACGCTCTCAGCGCTGCGTATTCT
>JAFYVO010000055.1 GCA_017549085.1 Thermoguttaceae bacterium | reverse complement strand
TTACCGGCAAAAAGGGCGAAATTACTCCGCTGAAGGAAACGATTCGTTCGTTTAACGAAATTTGCGACGGGAAATGGGACCATCTGCCGGAACAAGCGTTCCTTTACGTCGGCGCCGTCGAACAAGCGGCGGAACAAGCGGAACGAATGGCGGCGCAAGCCCGCAAGAAATAAGGTTGACCCCAAGGACGACGAAGCGTCGGCGCGTTTTTCGGCGAGAAAGGCGGCGTCGGCGTTTCGTTGGGCCCAACGAGGAGGCTGAAAAATGAAATGCGTTGCGGTAACGCCGGAAAAAACGGTCGTCGAACGGGAGACGAAGTTCGTCGTCGTTCCGCTTTTCGACGGCGAATACGCGATCGGCGTCGGGCACTCGCCGGTCGTCGGGCGTTTGGGCGCGGGCGAATTGCGCTTGACCCTTGAAGACGACTCGGTCGAACGTTGGTACGTCGAAGGCGGTTTCGTCGAAGCGGCGAACGACGTTGTGTCGTTGTTGACGACGCGCGCCTGCAAGTTTTCTGAACTCGACTTAAACGAAGCGACGCAAGCGCTTAACGACGCGCTAAATCGTCCCGCGACGTCGCCGGAATTGCGCGAAATCAAGACGAAAGCGGTCGCGACGGCGCGGTCAAGGATTAAAAAGACGGCGACGAGAATTAAAACGAAAGAGGAAGTCGGCGTCGGACTGGCGCGGCTCAACGAGATTTACAAGACGGCGACCCTGGCGCAGGACGGCAAAACGGCCCTCGCCGCCGAAAAGGAGCGGTGCAAACTCCTCGCGCTTTACGACAAAATCGAAGAGCGCGAAACGAAGACGGTCGACCGCGAAAAGGACGAGGCGCGACGCTGGCTCGAGTCGGCGCTAACCGACGTCGAGAACGTCGGCTCGCTCGGGCTCGACGACTTGGCGCGAATCGCGGTTTATCGAATTGTCGGGAAGGAAACGAGTTAGCGTCGAAAAACGAGAAAGGGCGCGGGTATGCCGAGCGTCGGGCGCAAGCGGCGCGAACAAGAGGCGGCGCGAAAAAAGATCGCGCAAGCCGCCGAAAACGAAATTTACCCGCTTCCGCCGATCGGCGATTTTCGCCGCCGCGTCGAGTGCGAACGCGACCCGGAACGCTGGCTCAAAACCTACTTGCCGAAGATTTTTTCCGCGCCCTTTTCGCCGTCGCAGGTTCGGCTGATCGGGAACTGTTGGGACGCGATTCGGGCCGACTCGTCGAAAAGCGTCAACGCTTACCGGGGGTTCGGGAAAACGTCGATTTTCAGCGGCTTAATGCTGATGTGCTTGGCTTGCGGGCGTTTCCGACACGCGTATTACGTCGCGGCGGAGGGCGGGAAGTCGAAGGAAGCCGCCGACTGGTTCGCGAAAATCCTGTACGCGGCGCCGGATATTCCTTGGGCCGACGTCGGCGCGTTCGGGCTCGACTATCCGGAAATTTTTTACCCGATTCGCCGCCGACGCAACGTCGCGAACAAGCCGCTGACGTACCGCGGCGAACCTTGCGCGATCAAAATCGGCCCGGCGCTGATTCAGCTTCCGACGATCGCCGGGTCGCCGTCGAGCGGTTCGGCGTTGAAGTTTACGTCGGCGCGCAAAGCGATTCGCGGGTCGAGCCACACGATTCGCGGCGCCGGGAACTTCCGCGTCGCCGCCGTTATGTTCGACGACGTGCAAACCGACGCGAACGCCCGGAGCGAGAAGGAAACGGGGAATATCGTCGACACGATTATTTCGTCGGTCAACTACCTTTCCGGGAAAGAGAACGACGGGCGCAAAGAGCCGCTCGTTGTTTTGTCGGCGATTACGCAGAACCGACCGGGGGACGTCGCGGAACAGCTTCGGGTGAAGATGCCGCAACTGAACGCGGAGATCATCCCGTTTTTGCGGAGCGTTCCGAGCGACTTCGGCGAGTGGAAGAAATACCGCGACAAGTTCGTCGAGACTTACAACGCGAACCCGGAGAACCCGGCGTTAAGTCGTTCGCTCCTCAACGATTATTACCGGTCGCGCCAAACGGAGATCGAACGCGATTGCATCGCCGACGACCCGCGAATTTACGAGCGAACGCAACTTTCCGCCGTCCAGTACGCGATTGAAAAATGGCGCTGTTTCGGAACGCTCGTTTGGCGCCAACTCCAAAACGACGCCGCCCGGGGCGCGCAAGAGGAAGACGGCTTGCTGACGCCGATCGTCGTTTTGCGCAAAAAGCGACCGATTCGCGACGGGGAAGTCCGGACGCTCAAACGTTGGCAAGTCCCGGACGAAACGGCGGTGATGACGGCGCATATCGACGTCGGCGACCATTACTTGAATTACGAAGTCGTCGCGTTCGGGCCCGACGGCGCGTTTTCGCACGTCGTCGATTTCGGAATTTGGCCGGAGCAAAATTACCCGACGACCTCGAAAAAGGCTTTCCGTCGCGACCTGCAAGAGGTTTACCGGCGCGGCGACCGGTTCGACCGCGTTCGCGACGCGCTCGTCGATTGCCTCCGACATATTTTCGAACAGCAGTATTTCGACGCGAACGGCGCCCCGATTTCGGTCGACGACCCGAGCCCGTTCGAACGTTTCGGGGCGCTCCGCGGGAAACGCTTTTGCCGCTTGGCGCTTTGCGGCGTCGACAGTTCGGACGGCGAGGCGGCCCCGGCGATTTGGGACGCGGTTTCGACGTTCCATCGGCTCGGCGACGGTCGCTTTTACGGTCGGGCGCTCCCGACTTACGGCGACGCGGCGAAGTCGCGGCTGTTGCGCTTTTACGACTTGAAGCCGGGCGAGTGGCGGCGCGGCGCGT
>JAFYVO010000054.1 GCA_017549085.1 Thermoguttaceae bacterium | reverse complement strand
GACGCGACGCGGTACGCGCCGATGGTGGTGCGTCAGTTGGCGGTTCCGGCGGCGTCCTTTGGGAGCAGTTCGGCGTTTTTGCTGGTGATTTTGGGCGCGGCGATGAACGCGGCGGGGCTGATTTTGGCGGGCGTCGCTTGCTTTGGGGCGGTCGCGGCGTTCCAAATTATTAACTTGCCGGTCGAGTTCAACGCGAGTTCGCGAGCGAAGGAGCGGTTGGCCGCGCTCGGTTTCGTCGGGCCGCAAGAAGCGCCGATCGTTCGCGGCGTGTTGGGCGCCGCCGCGTTAACTTACGTTGCCGCAATGCTTTCCGCGCTTATGACGTTCCTCTATTACGCGCTGATGTTTTTCGGCGGTTCGCGGGATGAGTGAGCGACTGGCTTTCAATCGACGAACCGATTTTAATTAACGTTAAACGTTGATTTGACCGATATTAAAGACGTTCGGCGTCGCGCAAACGCGACGTCGAGCGTCGTTTTGTTTGGAGCGCCAAGTCGCCGAGCGCGCGCAAGCGTTTTGCGATTGAGACAAGGGCGCAACTTATTAAAAATAAAGATTTGCGCGTCGTTCTTTCGGCGCGTTCAGCCGACCGAGGAGGGCGCGATGCGCGACCGATTTTCCGTCGACCGTTCTGTTTTCCGCTTTTTACGTTCGACTTTTCAAAGGAATTTGACGTCTAAAATCCCGGCGCGCCGCAAGTTGGCGTTCGACGTTTTGGAGGAGCGAACGCTTTTGACCGCCGTCGGTTGGAACGACGCGACGGACGGCGAAACTCTTTTAGCGTCGGAACTTAGCGTCGCCGAGGATCGTTTCGCTATCGAGCTCGAAGTGGTGGAAAGCGGCGCCGCGCGTTATTCGACGCAAACCGGCGTTCGTTATTCGACGTCGACGACGTATTGCGCCGTTACCGATCCGATATACCTTGAACTTCTCGACCGGGCGTTGACGCGTTGGGAAGAGGCGATTGCCGTCGGTCTTCCCGACGTCGAAGGGGTTCCGTGCGCGAGCAAAGACGGCGACGAAATGTCGCGCAATGTCGACGATATTTATATAACCTTTGGGTTTTCCGATTCTTACGCGTCGGCGAGCGCGGGTCTTGGCTCGGCGTACGACTACGCCTGGCGGCGCGACGGCGGCGAAGGGCTCCCGGCGACCGGTTCGCTCGTTTTTAACGCGAAATATTTTACCGCGAACCCGTCCGAAACGGTGCAAAACGTCTTTTATAACACCGCTTTACACGAACTGGGACACGCGCTTGGTTACAACTTGACGACGCTGAAAGCCGAAGGGCTCGTCGTTTCGTCGAGCGACGCGCCCCTTGCGCTTGACGCGCTTTTTAACGACCGAGATTACTGGGTTTACGTTGGAGAAAACGGCGTTGAAAATTGGTTGGCGACTTATCCGACCGAGTTGACCGACCGTTCGTCGCAGGGGTTCGCGATGGAAACAGCGTCGGCGAGCGGAACGTTCGGAACGCACCCAAGCGCCGTTTACGGAACGTTTTACGCGAATATTGGCGGGCGCGACGGAATGACGTATTCGATTTCGACGTCTTACGAGGCGACGATCTCGGCGGTAACGCTCGGCGTTCTCGAAGATTTGGGGTATTCGGTCGATTACGACTTTGCCGACTCGATAAATTCTCCGGTTCCAACCTCTTTAACGGCGGAGGTTAGCGGCGCGTCGGTTCGTTTGAGTTGGAAAAAGTCGACCGGCGATTTTGCGGCGAACGTTTCTTCGGCCGCGCCGGCGACTTATACCGTCGAACGTCGCGACGCGACGGACGAGAATTCCGTTTGGACGACGATCGCGACCGGCGTCGACGGAACGTCGTATGTCGACGCGGCGGTCGAGCCCGGCGCGTCGTATCGGTACCGCGTCGTCGCAAACGACGTCTTTTCGGCGGTCGACGTCGGTTTGTTCGAAGCGTCGGCGGGAGAACGCTTTAGTTGGGATTCGGACGGCGTTATGTTCCAAGTTTACGCGCTGGTCGGGAACGGTTCGAACGGCGTCGTTTGGAAATCGCAAGGGACGACCGGCGAGGGCTCTTGGAAGGCGAATAGTTTTTCCGCCGCGCCCGGAACCGGGGCGACTCTATACCGGGTCGTCGAGATTGGCGCCGTTGTCGACTCGACGTCGCCGAGTCGCGCGATTACCGTTGAAATTGCCGCCGACGCCGACGAACACGTTCCGGCGGGCTATTCCGCGACCGATTGGAACGCGCTGAAACAATTTTTGGAAACGACCGATTCGCAAGGGGTTAAGAACGGTAAAAAAATAAGCGCGCAATACGGCGCCGGTTTTCTCGACGAACTTCCGGGCGTCGTTTGGAAAACGGACGCGACCGGCGTTAAACGGGCGACGACCGTGTCTTGGCCGAATTGCGGTTTGATTGGAAGTCTTGATTTGTCAGGACTTAACGCGCTCGAGCGGCTCGACGTTTCGGGGAACGCGCTGATTGGCTTGACGCTCGATTCATTGGCGTTGACGCAACTTAACGTTGAAAATAACGCGTTGACGACGCTTGATTTAGCGAACGTCGCGGCGCTTGAGTCGCTTCGTTGCGGGACGAACTCTTTGTCGGAAATCGATTTGTCGCAAAATGTCGCGTTGATTTATTGCGACGTTGCGTTCAACGTTTTAACGACGCTCGATTTGAACGCCGCGAAAGGGTTGACGACGTTGAAGTGCGCCGGTAACGCGTTGGAAACGCTTGATTTAAGGTTGAACGGGAGTTTGCGAACGGTCTCGCTTTGGAACGCGGAGTTGTTGGAAGTCGATTTGCCGCAAGATTTTAGCGGCGTCGTCGATTTGTCGGACGCGCAAACGTTGGAAATGAACGAGTTCGCGACGGTTCGTTGGCAAGACGCAAACGGCGGCGCGCTGGGCGTCGGGTTCGCGCGAGCGTTCGACGAAAAGAGCGCGACGGCGTTGATCGAGACGTCGGACGGCGCGACGTCGCAAAGAATCGTTTTCAACGTTGAACAGCCTTTAGTTTTGGCGGCTCCAACCGATTGGCGCGTCGGCGTTTACGCGAACGGTCGTCTCGAAACGAGTTGGAACGACGCGGCGGTTGGCGAAGTTGGTTACAAGGCGTATTATCGAGTTGGCGACGGCGAATGGCGTTTAGCGGCGACCTTAGCCTCGTCGGAAACGATTGCGGCGACGTCGGGCAATAGAATCGAGCGCGTCGCGACGAGCGTTCGCTCGGGCGCCGTCTATTCCTTTAAAATTTGCGCCTTTGCGTTCGACGCGGCGGGGAACGAAATCCTTTCGGAACCGCTTGTCGCGACCTTTGATCCCGGCGCCGCGCCGCCGACGATTGCGTTAATCGGCGCGTTCGGCGTCGGCGGAACGGTCGCCGCGACGGTCGAGTCGGGCGGAACCGACGCGACGCAAGTCGCCGAATACCAATGGTTTCGCGTCGACGCGGCCGGGCGCGAAACGGCGATCGACGGCGCGACCGAAGCGACGTATCGACCGACGGACGCCGAAGTCGGATTCCGCTTGAGAGTCGAAGCGCGCGTTGCAAACAGCGTTGTTTCAACTGTTTCGTCGTGTAACGTCGTCGACGCGGAGACGCTTCCGAAAGCGCCGAGCGATTTCCGATTCGGCGAATTTATCGACGGTCGGCTCGAAACAAGTTGGCGCGACGAAGCGGTAAACGAAGACGGTTACAAAGTTTATTATCGCGTCGACGGCGGCGAATGGCGGCTCGCGGCGACGTTAAAATCGTCGGAATCGATTTCGGCGACGTCGGGTAATATTGTCGAGCGCGTTGCGACAAGCGTTCGCCCGGAAAGCGTTTATTCCTTTAAGGTCGTCGCGTTCGTTGTCGACGCGTCGGGGAACGAGATCGAGTCGACGCCCCTTGAAGCGACTTGGCGCGCCGATGCGGAAACGTCGCAACTCGCGGCGCCGCAGGCGTTTGCGTCGGGCGAATACGACGCGGTGAAACGAACTCTCGCGCTTTCTTGGGGGGCGGTCGAAGGCGCCGTTTTATACGAAGTCGAGTATCGAGATTCGAGCGACGGCGGCGCGACTTGGCGTCGCGATTGGACGTTGGCGCAACAAACGAGCGCGACCGAGCGAACGGCGACGGCGG
>JAFYVO010000053.1 GCA_017549085.1 Thermoguttaceae bacterium | reverse complement strand
CACGACTTACAAAACAAGACGCTTCCGAAGCTGACTTGGCCGAAAAACGTCAAAATTTTCAACGCGAAGAAGCCGGAAACGTTCCTTTATCCGGACGACCTGCCGCAACTCCTCGACGGCGCTCCGAAACGCGGTCGCAAAACCGCCGCCCGTCCCGTCGCAACCGTTGAAAACACGTTGTTTGGCGATCTTTCGGACGCCGCGCCGTCTTCGCTCTTCGACGGCGCTTCCGAACGCGTCGCGTTGACCGGTCAAAGTTTCCGCGCTCAATTTTGCCCGGAGAATTTGGCGGAAAACTTCCCGTCCGCGACGCCTAACGCCTTCAATATCGGCGTTTTACACACCGACGTTGGAGGCGACGGCGCCGCGTCGCGTTACGCTCCGACGAGCCTTGAAACGTTAAACTCGAAACGCTACGATTATTGGGCGCTCGGGCACGTTCACCGTCGTCAAACGCTCCAAACGGCCCCGGCTTGGGTCGGTTATCCCGGCGTTTTGCAGGGGCGACACATTCGCGAACCGGAGCCGAAAGGATTTTACGTCGTCGAAATCGAAAACGGCGCGTTGTTAGGAGAACCGCGTTTCGTCGCCGTCGACTCGCTACGTTGGTTCGCGCTCGAACTCGATTTAACGCAAATCGCGTCGGAAGAAGAGTTGCGTCGCCATTTCCAAGACGCGGCGCAAACGATCGTCGACGAAGCTGAAGAGCGTTTCGCGGCGGTTCGGCTTTCCCTCGTCGGTCGAACGGAATTACATCGCGAATTGACGCAACGTCGCGCTCGCCAAACGCTCGGCGAAACGTTCCGCGCTTGGGCGCTCGAACTCGGCGACGCGTTTTGGCTCGAAGAAATCGAACTGAAAACGACGTCGCCGCGCCCCGCGACGCTCGGCGAAACCGGAATTCTCGGCGATCTCGCCGCCGATTTCGAACGCAAAATCGCCGAACTTTCCGCTCGACTCGCCGCGCTCGAATCGTCGCAACCGTCGGCGGATCAAGAGTTTGAAGACGCGGAACTTCCGTTTGCCGACCTAGAAAAACGCGTCGGCGCTTATTGGCGCGAACTCGGAATCAATCCGGACGATCCGGCGACGCTCCGTCGTTGGCGCGAGGAAGCCCGCGAAATTTTGATCGACGCGTTTAACGACGCCGAGTAACGCCGCGCTCGCCTTTTTGTCGACTTCAATAAAAAACGCGACCGAGTCTTCCCCGGTCGCGTTTCGTTTTAACGCAAGTTCCGCTAACGCAACTTGTTATTTCGCAGGCGTTTGCCAAATAAACTCAAACGCGAGCGGCGCCGATTCGCGCCAATATTTCCAGTTGTGCGCGCCGTCGCGAACGCGGTATTCGCAAGCGACGCCCGCCGCTTTCGCTTCGTTGTGGAAGTCGTGCGCGCCCGGCGTCAAGTAGTCGTCGTCGCCGCAATCGAGGCAGAAGCGAATCGACTTTTTCGCGTCGTCCGACAGCTTCTTAACAAGCGTGTGCGGGTCGTTCGCGAAGAAGTAATCGTCGAGCCGCTCCGCGTTTTCGTCGACGGAAGCCGCCTTGCGATAACGACTTACAAAACCGTCGAACGGCATCGCAGCCACCTCTTCGTTCGTCCGAATCGCCGGACTCATCGCAAAACAAGCGCTAAACATCTCCGGACGGCGCAACGCGTAAAGTAGGGAGCCGTATCCGCCCATCGAAAGCCCGGCGATCGAACGGTTTTCTTTGCCGATTTTGCAGCGGTAAGTCTTTTCGACGGTAGGAATTAGCTCGTCAAAGAAGAACGTTTCGTACTTGCAGGAATCGTCGGCGCTGTCGCGGTACCAGCAGCTTTGCGCGTCCGGCATAACGATGATCGCTTTTTTCGTCGGATTCTTCGCAAACCATTCGTCCGCAATCTTTTGGATATTCCCTTGCTTCGGTTCGCTCCAATCTTTTTCGCTTCCGCCCATCCCGTGCAGGAGATAAAGAACCGGGTAGGAAAACGACGTCGTGTTGTACTCGTTCGGGAGGTAAACCTTGTATTTCACGTCGCGTTTAAGCGCTTCGCTGTAAACGGTTTGCGCAACGACTTGACTTCCGGACGCGCCTTCTTTCGGTTGGAGCGATTTCTCCGTTTCGCGCAGTTTCGCCAACGCGTCGGCGTTTTCCGGCAGCGCTTCGTTTTTGAGCGCCGGGAACAAAATATCGTAAAGCGTGTTCAGTTGGCCTTGATAATTGCTCCCGTCGGAAGTCATTGCGACGACGACGTTTTGGTCGGGACAAACGATGCAAAATTGGACGTACATCCCGTCGCCGCGATAGACGTTTTGACGGCAACGCCAGAATTGGAAGCAGTAACCTTGCGCCCAGTCGCTGTTCGAATCGGAACCGTTCGACACTTTGTAGCTCGTCGCCAAATCGACCCAGTCGGCGCTGAGGATTTGCTTGTCGTTCCAACGTCCGCGTTGGAGGTAAAGCTGCCCGAACTTCGCGATGTCTTCGGTGCGTAAATAGAGGCCGGTGCCGCCTTTAGAAACGCCTTCCGGCGACTCTTCCCAGAACGGCGTTTCAATATGCAGCGGCTCGAACAGACGCGGAACGAGGTAATCGCGGGTCGTTTCGCCGACCGTTTTTTGGAGCGCCGCGGAGAGCATATACGTCCCCGGCGTGTTGTAGCGGAAGTGCGTTCCCGGCTCGCGCGGAACCGGATGCGCCAAAAACGCTTGCACCCAAGTCGGGTCGCCCGGTCGCGTCGGCGGCGTTTCGAGGCCGTAAGTCGCTCTAATCATATGCGGCAGCGCAACTTCCGTCTCGTGCCCGCAACTCATCGAGAGGAGGTCGGCGAGCGTCATTTTGTTCAAATTTTCGGAGCGTTCCGCCGGCAGGTCGTCCGGGAAAATATCGACGACTTTTTGGTCGATACTGAGTTTGCCCTCTTGCACCGCGAAGCCGATCGCCGTCGAGGTGAAGCTCTTGCTCAGCGAATACATCGCGTGCGGCGCTTCGGGCGAGTTCGGCGCGCGCCAACATTCGGCGATCACCTTGCCGTCGCGCAAGACCATTAAACTATCCAAACGACTGAACTTAGCGTCGAGCGTTTGAATCAGTTCGACCAACGTTTGCGACGGAACGCCGACCGATTCCGGGGTCGCTCGCGGAAGAGCGCCGTTTTCGTCGAGGTTTTGCGTCGGATTGCAAGCCGCGACGCCGACGGACTTTACGTCTTGCGCGCCGACGAACGTCGGGCTTAAAACGAGCGTTCCAAGCAGGAGCGCCGTCGAAAAAAGATTAAAAAAACGTTTCATCGTTAAAACGCAACTCCTTGCGCGATCGACGATTGCGTTCCGCCGAAACGCGCCGTTAAAGGGTCGTTTCGATTAAAAAATCGCGCCGCATTAATAATAACGTCGACGCTTAAAAAGAAAACGCGGCGCCGTTCGACGCGTTCCGCTTGGAAACGCGTCGAAAAACGCCGTCGCTAAATCCCGTTGTTACTTGCTTTCTTTAAAGAAGAACGAACCGGACGGAACTTCAAAAACGCTAAAACCGTCGACGTCGCCGACGAACTTCGCTCCGCGCGGCGCTTCGATCTTGCCGTTTTCCAACGACTTAGGAACGTAAATCGTCGCCGACGTGTTCGGCGGAACGACGACCGAAAGTTCGAAACCGGTCGGCTTCTTTTCCCAACTCGACTTGATCTCGCCGACGATGGAGCGATAAGCGCCCTTGGCGAAGGTCAAATCGGTCGCGTCGACCTTCGGAGGACGAACCGTAAACTTCTTGAACGCAACGACTTCCGCGTCGCGTTGAATCCCGAGAACGTTCGAAACGTACCAAGCGACCGGGTACAGGTACGAGCTGTGCAGGAGCGAGTGCCCCGGGCGGTCGAGTTCCCACGCTTCCCAATACGTCGTCGCGTCGTGCTTGCGCATAAAGCCCCAACTCGGGTACTCCGTTTGCTTTAGCGTCGAGTAAATCAAGTCGTCGCGGTTGTTGTAACGCAGGTAGCGATAAAGGAGCCCGCCCCCGGTGATGCCGGCGCCGATATGCCCTTTCGCGTCGACGTAAATCGCTTGTTCAAGTCGTTTGACGACGCGTTCGGCGTCCGCGGCGGTCGGCGCGATTTCCGTTAAGAGCGCGAGCCCCAAAATCGCTTGCGCGTCGTCGAAATACGAACCTTCGTCCGCTTTGAAGTACTTGGCGTTAATCGCTTTACGCGCGGCTTCCGCTTTCGCTTCCCACTCGGCGGCGCGCTCTTCTTTCCCGATAACGCGAGCGATTTGCGCGGCGGTCTTCAGGTTGAAGACGCGATAGATGTTGTTTAAACACAACGCTTGCGGCGTGTCGGAGTTCGGCCCGTCCGGCGCGCCCGGCCAGAGCCAGTCGCCGAGGAAACGCCACTCGTCGCCGTATTGTTTCAACAAGTCGTTTTCAACGTGCAAGTCGAGGAACGCCAACCACTTCTCGATCGTTTCGAGGTTTTCTTCGAGAATGCGCGTGTCGCCGTATTGCAGGTAGAACGTCCACGGGAGCGTGATCACGATACCGCCCCACGACGG
>JAFYVO010000052.1 GCA_017549085.1 Thermoguttaceae bacterium | reverse complement strand
CTCTTGTCGGGGGCGCGTTCGCGTCGGTTGTCGGCGCTTGGCCTTCCGGCGTTTTCCGAGCGTTTGGCGCGGAGTTTAGCGACGGTCCGGAACCGACGGCGGAGGAAATCGACGCGGCGATTCGCGTTTTGAGCGAAACGGCGGGCCCGAAGTGGTCGGACGAGCGTTTGAGCGCGGCGTTGACGATTCAGCGTTCGGTCGACAAACTCGAAGCGAAGGAGTTTAACGATTATTTCAACGGTTCCGCCGAAAACGCGGCGCGTTGGGTTAAGGAACGGGGCGTTTTGCGTTTTCTCGACGCCGGTTTCGACAAAATTTTGCGCGAAGTTCCGGCGACGAAAGTCGCCGAAGGAACCGTTGTTTTTTGGCAAATTTACAATATGGGGTACGTCGTTAAAACGCCGACGCAAACGTTTGCCGTCGACGTGCGGCACCGTCGCGCGCCGGAGTTGGCGCCGCTCGTCGATTTTACGTTGATCACGCACAATCACGGCGACCACTTCACCCGTTCTTTCGTCCAAGCGATGGAGGCGGCGGGGAAGCCGGTCGTCTCGAATTTCCTCGACAACCGTTGGAAAACCGGCCCGGACGGCGGCGAGTACGCGTTCGGCGACGCGAAAATCCGCGTGAATTTGGTCGATCATAACGCGAATCTGCGCCGGTTTGTTTCGACGTACGAGATCGACTGCGGCGCGGCGACGGGGAATCGCGTCGTTTATCACGTCGGCGACGCTTGCAATTTCGCGCAGTTGACGCCCGAAAAACCGGTCGACGTCTTCATTCCGCACTTGGCCGTCGGCCTCGACGTTCCGAAGTGCGTTAAGGAAACGTTGCGCCCGAAACTTACCTTGCTTTCCCATATTCTCGAACTGGGCCACGACATCGACAAATGGCGCTGGTCGTACAAGTACGGCCTGGGAATTTGCGCAAAATGCGCGAGCGATTCCGTCTTGTTGCCTGTTTGGGGCGAAAAAATCGTCGTCGGCGGTTGAACGCGGCGGCGGAAGCGACGGAAACGTCGAGGCGGTTGCGAAGGGGCGAGCGTCGATTTTTCCGTTGCCGAATTAAAAATTGCCCCTTAAAACCGTTCGAATCGTCGCGTTCGAGCGGTTTTTTTATTTTGCGTTTGACGTTAACGACGCGAAAAACGGGCGTCAGAACGTTAAAATGGGCGAAATGCGTTGAATGCGAAAAAATATCGTTCCCCCCGGTTGTTTTTTTAGCCGTTTCGTTTATGATAATGAAAACGACCGCGATAATTTTAGCGGTTGCGTTGAATTTGCGGATGCGGCGGTTTGAAGGGGCGCGGATGAAGATTTTTTTAGGCGGCAGGACGTCGCGGGAAGAATTTCGAGCGGTCGAGCGAGACGTTCGGCGAGCGGCGGAGCGTTTCGGCGCGTCGACGAGCGTTTTCGAAGCGTTCGACGGCGGCGCTTTGGACGATTCGACGGCGCGAACGCTTTTCGACGTCGACTTTTTCGTTCTTTGCCGGTCGTTCCCAAGCGAATTTTCGCCCGCCGACGTCGAGCGGTTGCGGAGAATCGCGCCGCTTGCGCCGATCGCGCTCGTCGCCGGAAGTCTTTGCGAAGGGGAAAACCGAACCGGCGCGAACTTCCCGGGAACGCGGCGGTTTTATCCGGAGACTTGGCGCTCGACCGGGCGACGCGAGTTTTTCCGATTTTGCGCCGAGTCCGCCGGACTTTTCGCCGCGTCCCCTCTCGAAACTTGGGGCGATTTTGTCGTCGCGGAGTCGCGCCGGAGCGTTAAGGCGAGCGAAGCCGCTTCGTTGGCGCCGTTAAAATTGAAAAAAGCGGAAAAAAGGGAAAAAACAGCGGAGTCGGTCGCGATCTTTTCCGGCGGCGACGCGGCGTTGGGGCTGTTATTGCGGGACGAGTTCGCCGATCGGGGCGCCGCCGTTCAACTCGGCGCGATTCGGCGGCTCGAACGGCTCGCCGATTTTCGCCCGACGCGGATTGTCGTCGACGCGGTCGATCTTGCGGCGGCGAGTTTGCTCGACGAGTTGCGAGCGATTCGGGCGGCGTTTCCGGCGGCGGCGCTCGACCTTCTCGGTTTCGCTCCGCGTTGCGACGAAATTGAGTTCTTTGAACAAAAATCAGGTCTTGGCGCCGTTCGCGTCGTCGCGAAACCGTTCGACGTCGATTTTTTGACCGGCGCGGCGTTTTAGTCGGGCGTTTTCGGCGGATTCTTTGATCGGGGCGCCGCGTTTTCTTGATTTTACTCGGCGATTCTGTTATAATCGGGCGACCGTCGCGGCGTCGGCGGTTGATTTTCGGTTGAGCGCGGCGCGTTGAATCGAACGAATTTCTTTTGTTGTCGTTTGATTGATTTGTTAGGTGTTAAGAGGGAAAAAGTGCGGAAATATTGGCGGCGGAATACGGCGGTTTTGACGGTCGCGTCGATTTTGACGGCGGCGCTTGGCGGTTCGTTCGACGTTCGAGCGAACGACTCGTTGGAAAGACGAACGATAACGACGGCGACGCAAAGAGCGGAAACGGCGACGGCGGAGTCGGCGGCGACTTGGGACGCGGCGGCGTTCGGCGACGTTTCGGCGTTTGCTTCCGACGCGGCGGTCGATTGGAGAACCGGGTTCGCGGCGCCTCCGGCGGGGTACGGCGAAGTTCCGTTTTGGTGGTGGACGGGGGAAAAGCTCGACGCGGAGCGGCTCCTTTGGCAAATCGACGAACTGGCGAAAAAGGGGGGAATTTCCGGCGTTCAAATCAATTACGCGCACGACGACGTTCGGGGGGAAACGCGACCGAATTGGTTGACTTACCCGAATAACCCGGAAGTGTTGACCGACGAATGGTTCGACGCGTTCGACGTCGTCGCGGCCCGTTGTCGAGAGCTTGGGATGGGCGTCGGGCTCAGCGGGTACACGCTCGACTGGCAAAATTCGCCGGACAACCTCTTCGACCGCTTGATTTATCGCGACGCGGAGTTGCAAAGCCGAACACTTTACGTCGCGGCGAAAGAGCGGGTGAAAGTCGACGCGCAAGGGCGGTTTGCGGCGGCGTTGGCGGCGACGGAAGCGTTAAAATCGTTAAAGTCGACGTCGGACGACGCGTTAGTGCAGGCGGTCGATTATCCGGTCGGCGACGACGGGCGGCTCGACGCGGAACGTTTTATCGCGTTGGGGGCGGAAGTCGAGGCGTTGCAAACGCTCGGAAACGGGGATCGAACCGAGGAAAAAAGCG
>JAFYVO010000051.1 GCA_017549085.1 Thermoguttaceae bacterium | reverse complement strand
ACCGATCAAAATACCGATGATCGCGATGACGACCAACAGCTCGACGAGGGTGAAGCCGGAACGGCGAGAGGACATAGCGTTTCTCCTTAAAACGGGAAGAAGGAAGCGAAATAGGCGAGGGACGAAGGTCGAAGCTCGACAAAGAACGGGAACGAGCCGACAAGGATTTTATGCCTTTGCATTTAATTATATCGACGGGGTTCCTGTGGTTCAAGTAAGAAACGCGGTTTCGCGAGCGGGATTTTTGCGTTTTTAGGTGAAAATGAAACGATTGGAGCGGTCGCGCGATTTTTTTTTGAGCGGACTTTAGGGGTAACGTCGATTTTGACGGCGGCGAACGGCGAGGGCGGACGGTCGCTTCGGAAAAACGGATTATTGGGGTCGTTCCGGTCGTTCCGGTCGCGCGGCGTCGGCGGAGGGAAAAGACGGTTAAAAAGATAGGTAAGATGGAAAAAACGCTTGATTTTTAACGATAATACGGGTAGACTAATAAAAAGGTTCGGCCTTTGCGGAAAAATTGTGTATTCTTCAAGCGCGGCGGCCGAAAATGATAAGGACGCGTTGCGTTTTCGCGTCGCGGTTTGTTCGAAAGCTCCGCGCCGACTTCGCTCGAGTTTTACCGTTTCGAACGTTCGACCGCCCAAGTCGGGGCGCGTCGGTTTCGGAACCGTCTCGACGACGGCGAAAGCGTTGAAATTTAAAGGTTTGGAACGTCGTTAAGGAAATTTCATGGCGAGACTGAATTATCTTGGAATTCTGAACAGACAAGGGCTTTTGAGCAAAAATCAAGTCTTGGAAGCGCAAGAGCTTCAGAAAAAGACCGGGATTAAATTGCCGGAAGCGCTCAAACAGCTCGGGTACGTAACGGCGGAACAAATCGCGCAGGCGATCGCGGCGGAACACGGGCGCCGTTACGTCGACCTGAGCGACGTCGCGATTCGTCCGGCGGTCGTCGAGTTGATTTCGGAATCGATCGCCCGCGAAAACTGCGTTCTCCCGTTCGAAGAAGACGGCGACACGCTGCAAGTCGTCGTTAGCGACCCGGACGACGTCGAAGTTTTTGAAAAATTGCGCTTTATTCTGCAACGCCCGATCGAAGCGCTCGTTTCGACCCGCGAAGCGATTCAAGAAGCGGTCAACCGCCACTACGGCCAAAACGTCGGCGAGTCGGCGGACTCGATGATTCACGACATGACCGACACGGCGATTAACTTCACCGTCGTCGAAAACGATTCCGACGCGCTCAACAACGTCGCAGGGGGAAGCTCCGAAAGCGACGCGCCGATCGTCCGCCTCTGCGACCAAATCATCGCCGACGCCGTTCACCTCCGCGCGTCCGACATCCACATCGAGCCGTTCGAAGACCGCGTCCGCATCCGTTACCGCATCGACGGCAAGCTGGTCGAACGCGACTCGGTGCCGAAGCGTTTCCAAGGGGCGTTGATGTCCCGCTTTAAGATTCTGTCGAAACTCGACATCGCGGAACGCCGCCGAACGCAGGACGGTCGTATTAAGTTGACGCTCGGCGAAAAAGAGCTCGACTTGCGCGTCTCGGTTATTCCGACGAACCACGGCCAGTCGATCGTTATGCGTATTTTGGACAAGGACAACATCCGCGTCAGCCTCGTCCAACTCGGCTTTAGCGAACGCGACTACAAACGCTTCCAACAACTCATCGTCCGCCCGAACGGCATTATTCTCGTTACGGGGCCGACCGGGTCCGGGAAAACGACCTCCCTCTACGCCGCGCTCAACGAACTCAACACGCCGACGCGCAAAATCATCACCGCCGAAGACCCGGTCGAATACTACCTCCCGGGGATCAACCAAGTCGAAATTAAGCACCAAATCGGTCTCGACTTCGCGGCGGTTATTCGCTCGATGTTGCGTCAGGCGCCGAACGTCATTCTCGTCGGGGAAATGCGCGACTTGGAAACCGCGTCGATGGGGATTCAAGCGTCTCTCACGGGCCACTTGGTCTTTAGCACGCTCCACACGAACGACGCGCCGTCGGCGATCACCCGCTTGGTCGACATGGGCGTTCCGGGCTATATGGTCGCCAGCTCCGTCATCGGGATTATGGCGCAACGTCTCGTCCGTTGCGTCTGCCCGAAGTGCAAACGTCCGTACACGCCGACCGACGCCGAGCTGAAAGAAGCGCGCGTTACCCCGGAAGAAGCCGCGAAAGCGACCTGGATGAAGGGGAAGGGTTGCGTCAACTGCAACAAGACCGGCTACCGCGGCCGTCGCGCTATTTTCGAATTGATGTATATGTCGCCGAAAGTTCGCGAACTGACGTTCAAAGGCGAGTCGACCTCCGTCATTCGCCGCGTCGCTCGCAGCGAAGGGATGAAAGTCCTCTTCGAAGACGGTATTCGCAAAGCGATGCAAGGGACCACCACGATCGAAGAAGTGATGCGCGTCGCTCGTCTCGACGACGAATGATCGAACGCGGACGCCGAGAAAAAGGGCGAAACAAAACGGAAACGGACGAACGAACGTTAAAATCGACCGAATAAGTCGAAATTTTGCAAAAAACGTCGAAAATCGTCCGTTTTCCGAAACGCTTCGCCGCCGTTCGCGTCCAAAAGCCAACCGAATTTACCCCGACGCGCGCCCTCCCGCCGTTTGCGCCGCTCGCAAACCGGACGCCGTCGGACGCTTGGAAATAAAAATATCACGATTTTAATAGATTTAGGGTTTAAAGAGGTCGTATGGGCACGATTCTAATCGACAAACTCCTCGAAACCGTCGTCGTTCGCGGCGCGTCCGACTTGCACATCGCCGTCGGTCAACCTCCGGTGCTTCGTCTTCACGGGCGCATGGTGCGCTTGGAAACGAAAACGCTCGAGCCGGCCGACACCGTCTCGCTGATGAAAAGTATCACGCCGGGCCGCTGCCAACAAGAATTGCAAGAGCGCGGCGGCACCGACTTCGGGTTCGCGTTCGGCGACAAAGCCCGTTTCCGCGTTTCCGTCTTCAAACAGAAGGGGAACACCGGGATGGTTTTGCGTCAAATTCCGAACGATATGCTCTCGATGGAGCAGCTCGGGACGCCGTCCGTTATGCGCGAACTCATTCAACGTCCGCGCGGTATGATCCTGGTTACCGGGCCGACCGGTTCCGGGAAGTCGACGACGCTCGCGGCCTGCATCGACTGGCTGAACACGAACGTCGACCACCACATCATCACGATCGAAGACCCGATCGAATTTTACCACTATCACAAAAAGTCGACCGTTAACCAACGCGAAGTCGGCGTCGACGTTATGTCCTTCGCCGACGCGATCCGCGGCGCGTTGCGTCAAGACCCGGACGTCATCCTCGTCGGGGAAATGCGCGACTTGGAAACGATCGAAGCCGCGATTACCGCCGCCGAAACGGGGCACGTCGTCTTCGGCACCCTCCACACCACCGGGGCGCAAGGGACGGTCAACCGTATCATCGACGTTTTCCCGACGAACCAACAAGAGCAAATCCGCACGCAGCTGTCGACGTCGATTATCGGTATTTTGTCGCAACAGCTCCTCCCGCGCATCCAAGGGGGCCGCGTCGCCGCGTACGAAATGCTCGTCGTTACGTCCGCTATCGCGAACCTTATCCGCGAAAACAAAACGTTCCGTATTAACTCCTCGATTCAAACCGGGCACAAGCTCGGGATGCAGCTCCTCGACGACCACATCTTCCGCCTTTGGAAAGATCAAATCGTTACGAAGGAGGACGCGCTCATCAAGTCGAACGGGCCGGAACAGCTCGAAGAACGGATGCGCCGCTGGGAAGCCGGGCTCGGAACCCAAGGCGAAGGCGAGGACGAAGAATAATCCCGCTTCCTCGCGAACGCGAACGGAAAACGCGCCGTCGAGGCGAAGCGCTCGGCTCGGCGGCGCCGTTCGGAAAACGACCCTTTTCGAAAAATATTTCGACGAAAAAATAAAAACGGCGGCTTTTGGCGCCGACTTTGCTTAACTAAGAAACGGTTCCCGCGAAACGAACGGAAAACTAACGCAAAACGCCGCCGGACTGTTTCAAAACGATACAAAACGACGCGTTTCGCCGCAACGCTTCGCCGCGTTCGGCAAGACTTGGGGGCGCGTTCGCAAACGAAAAAATCGAAACGGAGAAGAAACAGATGGCGCGTAGTTTTGGGCAAGTCCTCGTCGACCTCGGTTACGTCGACGAAGAACAGTTGGAGCTTTTGCGCGAAGAGCAGAGCCAACGCTCCGGCGAACTGATCGGGCAAATCGCGATCAGTATGAATATGCTGACCGAAGATCAACTCGCGCAGGCGCTCGGCGAACAGCTCGGACTGCAGGTCGTCGCGATTTCCGATTTGACCGTTCCGAAGGAAGTCCTCGCGCACTTCACCGAAGCGATGGCGCATATGTATCGCTCGATTCCGTTGGCGTTCCGCGACGACACGCTGACGATCGCCACGAGCGAGCCGCAAAACCTCTCCGTAATGGACGAGTTGCGCAACTTCCTCGGGTACCAAATTCGCGTCGTCGTTTCGACCCCGAAGGAAATCGACACGGCCCTCGAACGCTACTACGCCACCGACCAAGGCGACAGCGTCGAGTCGATCCTCGACGACCTGAAAAACGATAAGGAATACCAAGACGCGCTCGACGAAAACGGCGAGCTCGACTTGGCCAGCGCCGAAGCCCTTTCCGAAAGCGCGCCGGTGCGCAAGCTCCTGAATATGGTCTTCCTCCTCGGGATTAAAGACCACGCCAGCGACATCCACTTCGAACCGTTCGAAGACGAGTTCAAAATCCGCATCAAAGCGGACGGGACGCTGTACGAAATGGTTCCGCCGCCGCGCCACTTGGCCAGCGCGATCACGACTCGTATTAAGGTGTTGGCGAACCTCGACATCGCCGAAAAACGCCTCCCGCAAGACGGTCGTATTCGCTTGATGGTCGCCGGGACGCCGATCGACTTCCGCGTCAGCGTTCTCCCGACGATGTTCGGCGAAAGCGTCGTTTGCCGGATTTTGGACAAGTCGGTTATTTCGCTCGACTTGAACAACGTCGGTATGTCGCAAGAGCTGATGACGCAATTCCGTCAAGTCATCGAGTCGCCGAACGGCATTATCCTCGTCACCGGGCCGACCGGTTCCGGGAAAACGACGACGCTCTACTCCGCGCTTTCGGAACTGAACGTCGTTACCGAGAAGCTGATGACGACCGAAGACCCGGTCGAGTACGACATCGACGGCATCGTCCAAATGCCGATCGACGCGGAAATCGGCAACACGTTCGCGCAGTGCCTCCGCTCGATTTTGCGTCAGGACCCGGACGTTATCCTCGTCGGGGAAATCCGCGACCGCGAAACCGCGCAGATCGCCGTTCAAGCGTCCCTCACGGGCCACTTGGTCTTCAGCACGCTCCACACGAACGACGCGCCGAGCACGATCACCCGTTTGAAGGATATGGGGATCCCCGAGTTCCTTATCACCGCGACTTTGCGCGCGATTTTGGCGCAGCGTCTCGTTCGCCGAATCTGCAAAGACTGCCGAACGGAGGTGAAACCGTCCGAGGAGCAACTCGCCGAACTCGGGCTCACGCCGCAAGACGTCGCCGGGAAACACTTTTATCAAGGCGCCGGTTGCGCGACGTGCAACAACACCGGTTATAAAGGCCGAACCGCGATTCACGAGTTCCTGATGGTCAACGAAGAGATTCGCGACATCATTTTGCGAAACGGTTCCGTCGCCGAGATGCGCGAGGCCGCTCAGCGCAACGGGATGCTCACCCTGCGCGACGCCGGTCTCATTAAGGTCTTCGAAGGGACGACGACGATCGAAGAGGTCGTCCGCGAAACCGTTTTGGACGCCTAAGACGGGAGGCCCGCGAACGGCGGGTCGGCTCGACTTCGAACCTTCGATTCGGCGCTCGACGCGGCGCCCGTCGTCGGCGTCGCGTTGGGATTCGAAAAGAGGAGGTTTAGGAGAAAGGGCGAAAATGGTTCGGTAAAACGACGCGTCGGCGCGACCGGTAAAATCGGCGCGCTCGGCGTTATCGTTTCTATTGGAACGCCTTGTCGTTATAATTTGCCGAATCGCAAGAAGAAATTGCGCCAAAATTTGAAGAAAACCGCTCGGCGGCGTTGATAAATCGCGAACTTTTCGTTAAAATAGATATTCGCGTTATCTTTTCGCCGTTTGAATCCCCAAGTCAAAAGGTGCCGTATGCCCAAGTTTAAAGTAGAAGCGATCGACTCCGCCGGCAAGGCGTTTACCGACGTTATCGAAGCGAGTACCGAAGAGGAAGTTACCGCAACGCTAAAGGAGAGCGGTTATCACGTTACGAAAATCGTTCTCCATAAAGACCGCAAGGCCGCCAAGAAAAAGAAGGCCGCGACCGGCAAAACCTTCACCTTCGGGCGCGTCAAACCGAAAATCCTTCGCGACTTTACGCGGAACCTTTCGATTCTGCAAGACGCGGGCTTGCCGATTTTGCGCAGCTTGAATATTTTGCAACAACAATCGAAGCCGGGCCCGCTCCGCAACTGCCTCCTCGACGTTTGCAACGAAATCGAAAGCGGGTCGAGCTTGTCGGAAGCGATGGCGAAGTCGCCGAAAGCCTTCAGCCGCCTTTACGTCAATATGATTAAGGCCGGCGAGGCGGGGGGGCCTTGGAAGTCATTCTTCAACGTTTGGCCGAGTTCCTCGAACGTTCGGAACAGTTGAAGGCGAAAATTAAGTCGGCGATGACGTACCCGGTCGCGGTTTTGATCTTCGCTATCGGGATTTTGATCTTCATTATGATGAAGATCGTTCCGCAGTTCGAAGCGATCTTCGCCGACTTCGACGTCGAGTTGCCGGGGTTGACCCAGTTCCTCATCACGGCGTCGCACGCGTGTATGACGTACTGGTACCTTGGCCCGGGGATTCCGTTGGGGATTTGGTTGTTCATTAAGATTACGACCAGTTTCTCGTATATGCGTTTCGGGTGGCACTTGTTTATGTTGCGGATTCCGATTTTCGGCCCGTTGCTTGAAAAAACGGTCGTCGCTCGTACGACGCGAACCCTTGGAACGCTCGTTCAATCCGGGGTTCCGATTTTGGAAGCGCTGCACATCACCCGCGAAACCACGAACAACGGCGTTTTCGAAAAGATGTACCAAAAGATTTTGGAAGCGATTCGCGACGGGGACACCATCGCGAACCCGATGCGCAATCATTCGCGTCCGGGCTTCCATCCCGCGTGCTTGTTCTACTTCTTCTGCTTCTTGGCCGGCCCGATTGGCTGTTTGATTTATATGATGAAGTTGCAAGCGAAGGTTTTGGGCGACATCGTCGTCAATATGGTCGACGTCGGCGAAGAAACCGGGGAACTCGACACGATGCTTTACAAAGTCGCGGACGTGTTCGACGACGAAGTTCAAACGTACACCGAAGCGTTGTTGAGTATGCTCGAACCGCTGTTGGTTATGGGGCTCGGCGGCATCGTCGGTACGATCGTCGTCGCGCTCTTCCTCCCGATGATTAAGCTCATCGAATCGCTGTCGCAATAACGACGGCGGAAAACCTTGGCGACGGGCGGGCGACCGTCTCGTCCGTCGCCGATTTTACCGATTATAACGCGCTAGACCGAAGGGAACTTTCTTCGAAAGTCGCGAAAAAAATCGGAACTTTCGGCGGCGTCGCCTCCACCAATAGAGTAAAGACGACGAAACCGCTCGACTTTAAAAACGACGCGCTTTTACGGCGCTTAGCGAACAGAACGGGAACGAAAAGAATGACGAGCGTTGCGAAACGAGCGGCCGGTCGGCGCGCTCTGCAAGGGTTTACGTTGATCGAAATTTTGGTCGTGATCGCGATTATTGGACTCTTGGCCGGGATCGCGCTCGTCGCGTTCGGCGGCGCGCGCGGCTTTTTCGCCGGAGCGACCGCGAAAACGCGATTGGCCGATATTGAAACCGCGCTTGAAATTTACAAGCAGGAACACGGCGAGTACCCGCCGGACAGCTGCGCGTGCCGTTGTTGCTATAATCCGAGTTCGCCGAATTACGAAAAAGCGCGCGCCGCGGTGAAGCGGCATATTTTGAAGCGTTGGCCGAAAGTGTTGAAAACCGGCGAAATCGAAAAAATGGTCGACGAAGTCGGGCGCCGATGCGGCGACGAGCCGGGGAAAGCGCTCCTTTTCTGGCTCGCGTTCGACGGCGAGGGGATGGCGGCGGACGAGCAACACCCGTTCGGCGAATTTATTTCGGACGACGACGGTTACGAAATCGCCGACGACGAACCGCGCGAAACGACGGTGATGGAACTCGCCTACGACTCCGACGGGACGAGCGGCGGCAACTACAACGACCGTCTCGGCCTGATGTTCCAAAATAAATCGATCGCGTACTTCCGCGCCGAAAAAGGTTCCTACGAAGGGAAGCGTTTCGTCGTCGGCGACGAAGGGGTCGCGCAACCGTACAAGAAAAACGGACGTTGGTACAACGCCGATTCGTTCCAGCTGATTTTCCCCGGCGAAGACGGCTTGTTCGGCGAAGCGGACGCAAGCGAAGACGAACACGGACACGATCACGAACGCGATTTGGCCGGAGACGAACACTCGTCTTTGAGCGCCGCCGACTACGATAACGTAACGAACTTCGCCGAAGGCGCGACGCTCGGAAGCGAAATGGAATAAAACCGAACGCTCTTTTTCGCCGTCTTCGCTTGGGGGAGGGCGGCGGAAAACGGCGCGGTGGAATGCGGGTTGGGCTCCGCTTATT
>JAFYVO010000050.1 GCA_017549085.1 Thermoguttaceae bacterium | reverse complement strand
TTGATGTATTGGACGAAACGATTGCCGCGCGCTTCAATCTTGTACGTATTCCAATCGTTCATCTTGATCGACTTCGCGATCTCCGCCGCGTCGCCGAATTGTTCGATCGTCTTTTGGCCGTCTTTCGAGAAGCGGGCCGCTTGACCGCGCCAAGCGATGATTACGCCGAGCGCTTCGCCGTACAGAATTCCCATAATGTCGCCCGGGTTAATGTCCGCTTGATAACCGTTCAGCCCGAAATTGCGTTCCGGGTCGGCCCAAGCGCGGTACTCGACGCCGCTGTTCCCGGCGTGAACGCGGAAGTCGACGTAAAGGTCGAAGTCGCCGACCGGCTTTCCTTGCCAAACGAGGTATTCGCTGTACGGAACCGGCGTTTCCGGCGTCGAACGTCCGACGATGCAACCGTTTGCGACCGACCAAAACGCCGGGTCGCCCTTCCAACCGTCGAGCGTTTTCCCGTCGAAGAGCGCGACGCAACCTTCCGGCGGCGACGGTTGAGCGGCGGCTTGCGGTTCCGCGGCGAAGCAATTTCCGGCGGCGAAAAGCGCGGCGCAACCGACGCCGAGGTTGAAAAACGTTCGGGAAACGACTTGGCGAGCGGAGCGGAGCGCGT
The DNA here is from genome assembly GCA_017549085.1 of Thermoguttaceae bacterium. Classification (GTDB taxonomy): domain Bacteria; phylum Planctomycetota; class Planctomycetia; order Pirellulales; family Thermoguttaceae; genus RUG369. The sequence continues at coordinate 3,624 of JAFYVO010000050.1, read as the reverse complement.
CGGCGAGTTGGGAACGGTCGCTAAGACGCGGGAGCGAAAAGGGGGAAAAACGCTTCATCGCGGATTCTCCTTAGGGGCGGATAAGGGAGACGTTTGAAAAAAAAATAAAAACGAACGGATTTCTTTCGCGTCGGACGCGCCGGCGTTTTGAATAAATCGATTATTGTTTGAAAACGGTTCGTCGAGGTCTTGACGCGCGGCGTTCGGCGATCGGCGATCGGACGGCGACGGAAGGCGCGTCGACCGTTATTTTCCCGATTTTGACGGGAAATGCAAGGAAATTTTTCCTTGACGCGCCTATTATTTTAAAATTTTAGAAATTTTTCGCAAAAAGTCTTGTATTTTTTTCGCAAATTTTGGTAAAATATCGGCGTTGACAGCAAAGATGAGCGGACTGTTCGTTGCTCTAAAAGAAAGGAAAGCGTCGGTGAAAAAAGAGACTAAGCGAATGTCGAGCGATTGCGCGGGACTTATGAGCGATTGCGCGTCGGGGTTTCCGTTTGAAGCGTTGTTTGCGACGACGCCGAACGTTTGCCTGTTCGTTAAGAATCGCGACGGGCGTTTTGTTTGGGGGAACGCGTTTTTGGTCGAGTTGTGCGGCGCGACTTCCCTCGACGAGATCGTTGGCAAGACCGACTTCGACTTTTTTCCGCGCGATTTGGCGCTCGATTATCGCCGCGAAGACGAAACGGTCGTCGCGACGGGGGCGCCGATCGTCGACCGTCCTTGGTTGGTTTGCAACGCGAATAAAACGATCGATTGGTTTTTGTCGAATAAATGGCCTTTGCGGGGGCGAGCGAAGAGAGGCAAGTCAAACGAAGCGGCGCCCATTCTCGGCGTCGTCGGCGCGATGCGGAATTATCGCCGTTTCGATAAAGAGGCGTCGGAACAAAATAGCGATTTTCGAGACGTCGTCGATTTTATGTTGGAAAATTACGAGCGCAAAATCGAGACGCGGGAGCTTGCGGAGCTGGCGTTTTTGTCGACGAGTCAATTTGAACGGCGGTTTCGCGCGATTTTTCGGATGACGCCGAGTCGTTTTTTGACGGAAATTCGCTTGCGAGCGTCGGCGCGGCTCTTGACGTCGACCGATTGGACGTTGGCGCAGATTGCAAGTCGAACCGGTTTTTTTGATCAAAGTCATTTCGGCAAAGCGTTTAGGGCGGAGTATGGGACGACGCCGAAGCGGTATCGCGCCGCGTACGGGACGTCGACGCTGACGAACGACGGCGGCGCTAAAGAATAAGGGGAAAATTCGACGGCGCGACTTGCAATTTGAGCGTCGACGTCGATAATAGAGGGCGTTCGTCGGCGTCGTCGGCGCGTCGAAAGCCGGAGACGGCGGACGAAAAACGTTTGATTTCGTTGAAGTTAAGGAGGAATAAAATGCGATTTTTGACGCAAACGCGGTTATTGTTGGCGTTAGCGGCGGCGTTCGTCGCGTCGTCGGCGTTCGGGTTCGACACGTTGAACGTTTGGCCGTCGACGCCGCCGGGGGACAAGGCGGAGCAATACAAGGAAAACGGCGGCCCGTATTATACGCCGACGCTCGAATTTTGGGCGCCGAAAGAGCCGAAGACCGACGCTTGCTTAATCATTTGTTGCGGCGGCGCTTACAACGGCGTCGCGTACGAGTACGAAGGGATTATGCCGCGCGATTTCTTCGTCGAAAACGGCGTCGCGGTCGTGATGTTGCGCTATCGGACGCCGCGTCGCCCGGGCGTCGAAAAGCACCGCGCCGCTTGGCAAGACGTCCAGCGAACGATCCGAATCGTCCGATCGAAAGCCGACGAGTGGGGGATTAACCCGGAAAAAATCGGCGCGATGGGCTTTTCGGCGGGCGGACACCTGACGCTGATGGCCGCGACGACGAGTCAAACCCCGGCTTACGAACCGGTCGACGATCTCGATAAAGTCGCTTGCCACTTGAACTTCGCGGTTCCGATTTACCCGGCGTACGCGCTGAGCGACGGCGTCGACGGCGAAAACTCGAATCGCGGAAACGACGCGACGCTCGTCGGCGATTTCGCCTTCGACGGCAAAACGCCGCCGATGTGCTTCATTCACGGCGACGGCGACGGCTACTCCCCCGCCGGGTCGGTCGCGGTCTATTTGCAACTGCGTAAAATGAATATTCCGGCGGAGTTGCATATTTTCGCTTTGGCCGACCACGCCTTCCGCAACCAACCGCAAGACGCGCCGATTCGCAAGTATCCGAGCCGCGTTCTCGAGTGGTTGCAGTCGATGAAGATCGTCGAAAAACCGACGAAGTAACGGCGAACGAAGTCGCGGCGCGGGCGGACGGCAACCTCTTTGGTTCCGCGTCGCGGCTTGTTTTTAAGCGTCTTTGAATTTTCTGAATAACGAGCGTTATTTTTCTGGCGACGCTTCTTGGCCGATTTAGCGGCGTTCTTTGAAAAGTTTGAAAACTGTTTGAAAATCTTCTCTTTGAGTCGCGTTGAAAGTTAATTGAGACTAATAAAATCTTGGGAAATATTGAAAAAATGTAAAAAAAAGGGAAAAAAACGGTTGTTTTTGTCGCCGCGTTCCTTTATAATTGACTTATTCAACGGAATGTCGTCGCGCCTGCGAACTGTGGAAGGCCTCGCGCGGCTCCGGCGTCGGCCCTCGACGGCGTTCCGCGCGACTTTTATTCGTTATTTTAACGCCTTTTAGGCAAGCGTTTGCGCGTTTAACGGCGGCTTCGGACGGTCGAGCGATCGACGGCGTCCCGTTGCGAGCGCGACGACGACGGAAGGCGGGCAAAGGTTTTTACGATGAAAAATAAGCAAACGAAACTCAATCGCCGCAAGTTTTTAGCGGCGTCGGCGAGCGCTATTTCGGCTCCGCTCTTCCTGCCGGGCTCCATCTTTGGTTACAACGGCGGCGTCGCCCCGAGCAACAAACTGACGACGGCTTTCGTCGGGATCGGCAACCGCGGGGGCGAGTTGCTCGGCGGTTTCCTGCACAACTCGAACTACCAAATCGTCGCGGTTTGCGACTGCTGGAAAGAACGCGTCGACCGCGCCGCGAATCGCGTCAACGACCATTATAAGAACGACGCCGTCGCTAAATTCCATCGTTACGAAGACCTGCTTGCCGACCGCGACGACGTCGACGTGATCGTCTGCGCGACGCCGGACCACTGGCACACGAAGATCGCGATCGAAACCTGCATGGCGGGGAAAGATATTTACTGCGAAAAGCCGTTGACGTTGACGATCGAAGAATCGCGCCTCATCGTCAAAGCCGCCCGCAAATACAACCGCGTCTGCACCGGCGGCAGCCAACGCGTGATGGAAGACTACGGTTATATGGCTCCGATCCTCCAAAGCGGCGCGATCGGGGAAGTTAAGGAAGTTTACGCCGGTCTCGGCAACCCGCCGAAATACTGCTACTTGCCGGAACAACCGATTCCGGAAGGTCTCGACTGGGACCGTTGGCAAGGTCAAGCGCCGGTCGCGCCGTTCAACAGCGAACGTTGCAGCGGCAACTACGGCGGCGGTTGGCGCAATTACGGCGAGTACTGCACCGGCTTCCTCGCCGACTGGGGCGCTCACAAGTTCGGCGGCGCGATGTACTGCCTCGGCGTCGACAAAGAAGAGCCGGTCGAACTTTACCCGG
>JAFYVO010000049.1 GCA_017549085.1 Thermoguttaceae bacterium | reverse complement strand
GGCGACGCGGCCGCGAGCCTCGCTCGTTATATTGAAAACTACTCCATTCCGGATTTTGCGCCGAGCGGTTTCGTCGCCGAAGTCGGCCGTCGCAACGGAATTACCGAAGACGACCTAAAATCGAAAACGGCGGACGAACGCCCGGCGACCGTCGCGAAAGTCGCGTTCCTTTACGCGCTCGCCGGAGCGGAAGCCGGTTCGCCGCAAGCGCAAGGACTCGTCGCCTCTTATTACGCGCGCGGTTTCGGCGTCGAGCGGAACGTCGCGGAAGCGCTCCGTTGGGGCGAACGTTTTTACGACGTCGACGCCCCGACCGGTTCCGGTTATTACGTTCCGCTCACGCGCTGCGCCAAAGCGAAACTCGATCCCGCGACCGGTTCGCTCGTTCCTCAAACGCTCGCCGAACTTAACGCGAACTCCGTTCGCGAGTTCCGCCGCCTCGCGCCCCTCTCCGAGATTTTGTTGTGTTCCGCGAACGACCTCCGGGTTCACGGCGCGTTGGCGTTGGGCGCCTTGTCTCGGCAACTATTCGTCGAAAACGGCGTTTGCGCCTTTGCGCGCCTTCGCGACCCCGAAATCAAAAATTGGGCGACCTTCCTTTTGTTGGCCGAAGCCGCGCTCGATTCGGAACCGACGCCGGAAAACCTCGCGCTCGCCGAGAAGTTTTTACGTCGCGCGAACAGCGTCGAATCCCGTTCGTTTTTCTTTCAAACGGAGACGCCGGACGGTCGCGACTTGGCGCTCGACCCCGAAACGCTCCGGTTGACGCCCGGCTTCGTCGAAGCGAACGAACGCCTCGCCGAAGCGTTCGCCGACGGTTCCTTCGGCGTTAAGGACGTCGAGAAGGCCAACCAGTTCCGCTTCGTCGCGCAAAATTTTGCGAAAGATAAGGGAACTCCGGCTATGCTCGCGATCGAGCCGCACGTCCCTCGCAAGTCCAAACCGACGCCCGTCGAGTCCGCCGCGTCGCCGACCGCCGGCGCTCGCCATTCCTTCGTCGCGCCGCAAACGCCGGAGTTTGAAGCGGTTATCGCGCCGATCTTCGCCAAGCTCGAAAAGACGCTCGTCGACGCGAAAAACGGAAACGCCGCCGCGTTGACGCCCCGCTTCAACGAGTATTTCGACGACGCGACCGACCTTTACCCGAACGGACGCTCGGGCGCCCCGGAAGTCGCGCGGTACAAAGCCGAACGCTTGACGCAAGAGATCGAGCGGCTCGAAAAAGCCGACGCCGACGCTCCGACGCTCAAACGTTTGAGGGAAAGTCGCGAACGCTGGCTCGCCTTGCGCGCCGCTTAATCCCCGCTCGAACCCCCGCGCTTTGTTTTAACCCCGTTCGCGCCCTTCGCAACCGCTTGCGGAACCGCCGCGAACGCGGGCTCGCCTTGCGCTCCGCTTACTCGTCGTTCCTCCCCTTGCGGGAAAGTCGCGAACGTTGGAACCGCCTCGCGAGCGTTCGACGGCGGCGCGGCGCCGTTCGGAGAAAAACGTCGAGTAAAAATAAGGAGAAAATTGGGAAAAATCGCCGAAAAAAGGGGCGTCGCGCTTGAAAAACGGTCGACAAACCGTTAAAATAACGCACAGTTTCCGCGCAAAAGCGTCGACCGTTCGACGTTTCAAGCGGCGCGAACGCCTCGCGATTTACGTATTTTTCCCATTCTTCCTATTTTTAGCAAAAGGGCGGCCAGTATGACGACTTACCTTTCTCGACGCGACTTTCTCCGCGCCTCCGCGCTCGTTTCGACGAGCCTCGCGCTGAACCTGCCGAGCGTTTCGAGCGTCCAAGCGCAAGAAGCGACGAAAAACTGGTACAAGTGCAACCTCCATATGCACAACCAATGGTCGGACGGCAAACCGCTTCCGGAATGGGCGGTCGACTGGTACAAATCGCGCGGCTACCACTTCGTCTGCACCACCGACCACAACATCTTCCAAACGGACGCGCTCCGCTTCGACGGTTTCGGTTTCAACTACCAACCGGCCGATAAAGCCGCGTTCAAGGGCGAAACGTCCCTTTGGAAGAAAGTCGTTCCGAACGAAGGTTGGCCGAACCTGACGCAACGCTACGTTAACGAAGCGAAAGAGCGTTTCGGCGCCGATTCGGTTCGCGAAATTAAAGTCGGCGACGCGACTTACGTCCGCATGAAGCCGTTCGCCGAACTTTGCGAGCAATTCTGCGAACCGGGCAAATTCCTCATTATGCCGGGTTTCGAGCAAACCGGCGGCTGCAAAGACGGGCGTCAAGTTCATATGAACTTCCTGAACGTTCGCGACTTCTTCCCGTACATTAGCGGCGACGAACCGCTCGAAATCTTGACGAAAACGTTCGAAGAAGGGAAACGCCGCTTCCAAAAAGACGGCGCGGAACCGTATCTCTTCACCGCGAACCACCCGGTTTGGCGCTTCTACGACTTCTCGCCGAGCGACGTTATCAAAATGCCGGAAATTCGCGTTTTCGAGGTGACGAACAACGGTCTCGACGGACGTTACAAGAATCCGGAAGACGGCGCGCCTTGGACGCCGGAAAAATTCTGGGACGTCGTCAACGCTTGGCGCGCGTCGCACGGCCAACGCCTCCTTCTCGGCGACGGTTCCGACGACCGCCACGGTTACGATAGCGAAACGGTCGCCGGTTGGACGATGGTGCGCTCGGCGAAACTCGAAACGCGCAGCTTGATCGAAGCGATGGACGCCGGCGACATGTACGTCTCGAACGGGCTCGACTTCGCCGATATTCAATTCGACGGCAAAACGCTCTCCGTCAAGATCGACGTTAAAGAAGAAGGCAAGTATAAAATCGAGTTCGTCGGCACGAAGAAGGACTACAATCCGGAGCCGAAACTCGTCGAGATCGCCGAAAGCAAGACGTCGCCGAAGCGCAAAGTCGAACGCTTCTCGGACGAAATCGGCGTCGTCCTCGACGCGGTCGAAGGCACGGAAGGCTCGTACACGCTCAAAGGCGACGACCTTTACGTCCGCGCCAAGATCGTCAAGATTCCGCCGCAATCGAACGCTTGGAACGCTCGTCCGGCCGCTTGGACGCAACCCTATTGTTAATCGGCGTTTAGCGAGCGTTTGACTCGCGCCGTTTCGAACCGCCGCGAAGCGCGAAATCTGCGTTTCGCGGCGGTTTTCCTTTTTCGGCCCTTTTTTCGGGAAAACTTTCGAATCTTTACAAAAACTTTACGTTGCGCTAAAAAAATCGAAACGTTCGCGCGGTAAACTTATTTTCGTAGTCGCAAGGGAGACCCCAACAAAAAAAATCCCAAATTCGCGACGCTAAAAGAAGATATTTCCGGCGGCCTTTCCTTCGCGAAACGCCGTCGAAATCGAAACCGCGCTCGACCGAGCGCAACAAAAGAAAGCAAGAGGCCGAAAATGAAAAAGTTGCAAAAATGGACGCTCGTTTCCTCCGTCGCCGCGTTGGGTTGCGTTTCGCTCGCCGCCGCTTCGAACTCGCCGACCTCCTTGAACCTCCCGACCTCGAACCCGCTCGAAACCGCCGTTTACGCCGCCGACCTCGAACCGACGTTGATCCGCGCCGCGAAAAAGGGCGACCTCGACAAGGTTAAACGCTTGCTCGAAGAGCAAGGCGCGAAAATCGACGCTCGCGACGACGACGGCGAAACCGCCCTGCACGCCGCCGCCGAAAAAGCGCGCCTCGACGTCGTTAAATACCTCGTCAAGAAGGGCGCCGACGTCAACGCGAAAGACAAAGACGGCGAAACCCCGCTGCACGCCGCCGCCGACGAAGGCGATCGCGAAAGCGACAAGACCCGCCAAGACCGCGTCAAAGTCGTCAACCGCCTGATCGAAAAAGGCGCCGACGTCAACGCGAAAGACCGCGACGGCGAAACCCCGTTGCACGTCGCCGCCGACTCGAAAAAAGCCGACGTCGCGAAAGCGTTGCTCGACAAAAAAGCGGACGTCAACGCGAAAGACCGCGAACGCGAAACCCCGCTGCACGTCGCCGCCGACGAAGGCTCGATCGAAGTCGCGAAAGAACTCGTCAAACGCGGCGCCGACCTGAAAGCGGAAAACGACGAACGGCAAACGCCGGAGCAAGTCGCCCGCGAAGAGGGGAACCGCGCGGTCGCCGATTGGCTCGCCGGAGCGGCCAAGTAAGCCGTTAAACTCGTTAATTTCAAACGCTTAAACCAATCGGCGTTCGACGAAGAAGCCCGCCCGGCGCTTCGTCGAACGTCGCCTTTTCACTTGCCGAGGTTCGCTCGATGGGCGCGGAAAAAATTCTCATCGTCGAAGACGACGCTTCGATTCGCGAAATTCTCTCGCTCCTTTTGGAGACGCGGGGCTTTTCGGGCGTCGAGGCGGTCGGAACCGGAACGGCGGCGCTCGCCCGCGCTTCCGAAACGGCGTTCGATTTGGTTTTGCTCGACTTAACGCTCCCGGACGTCGACGGCTTGGACGTCTGCCGCCGGTTGCGTTCGACGCCCCTTAACGCGACGACGCCGACGATTATGCTGACGGCGCGCGGCGAGGAAACGGACGTCGTCGTCGGGCTCGAAGCGGGCGCGGTCGATTACGTTGTGAAGCCGTTCAACAATCAAACGCTTTTGGCGCGGATTCGGGCGCAACTTCGGCGAACGCAAGAGTTGGCGCCCGTCGACGGCGGCGCTCCGAACGGCTCGAACGCCGAAAACGCCGACGCGCCGCCGAAACCGGACGTCGAACGGGGCGGTTTGTCGGTTTTCGTCGCCGAACGCCTCGTTCTCCGCTCCGACGGCGCGTCGCTCGACCTAACGCCGACGGAATTTGAACTGCTCGTCCTCTTAATTCGGGCGCCGGGGCGCGTTTGGTCGCGATACGAGATCGCTCAAAAAATCCGCGGCGACGATTACATCGCCTTCGACCGCGCCATCGACGTTCAAATCGCGAACCTCCGCAAAAAACTCGGCCCGGCGAGCGGTTGCGTCGAAACGGCGCGCGGCGTCGGATACCGTTGGAAACGTTGATTTCGCGACGTTTGCCGCTCTCGGGAACGCTTTCTTCAATCGATTCGCGTTCTCGGGAGCGAACGCCGTTTCTTGCCGACGCGTCGAGCGTTTGCCCGCGCCG